>CALLVX010000172.1 GCA_938010765.1 uncultured Flavobacteriaceae bacterium
CTACCGATGCACCAAGGCCATAGGCCATGTTAAATAATTTTTTTGTTGATTTTGACTGTGCCATAATTTAAGATTTAATTTTAGGTTTAATGTTAATAAAAGGATTTGGTTTAACGTTTGTATTTGGATATTTGTATTTAATGTGTTGTTCTAAAATTCGATACTCAGACTGTAAATTGAAGTACCAAGAACAGGTTATTTTTTACTTGTTTTCTATTTTTTTGTATTAAAGCCCGTTGCTACCTTTGGTAGAATCTTCTTCGCCCATATAATCCTGAACGGTGCGGAAGCCAACATAACTACGTGCAGAATCTGCATACTCATAGTCTCTTGTACTTACTTGTAAGAAATAAGCAACATCTTTCCACGAACCACCTCGAATCACCTTACGTGCATTGCTGCCATCGCCTGCATTAGGGTTCATCGTTGATACGTATTCGTATGCGCTTGGGTCATAGCTAGAGTTGGTCCATTCAGACACGTTTCCTGCCATGTTGTACAAGTTAAAATCATTTGGTTCATAAGATTTTGCTTCTACAGTGTATAAGGCTGCATCGGCTGCGTAATCTCCACGTTGCGGTTTAAAGTTGGCCATGAAGCAACCAGTGTCGCTGATCACATATGGGCCGCCCCAAGGGTAGGTACCACCTTCGATACCACCTCTTGCCGCATATTCCCATTCTGCTTCGGTAGGCAATCTAAATTTGTTTACGAATTGCTTACCACGGTCTTTCTGATCATCGTTCTTGAACTTGGTTCTCCAGTTACAGAAAGCCTGTGCCTGTTCCCAGTTCACGCCAACAACAGGATATTCGCTGTACGCATCGTGCCAGAAATAGTCATTGTGCATTGGTTCGTTGTACGAGTATTCGAAATCACGGATCCATACCGTAGTATCGGGATAGATCTCTAATTCTTCGTGACGGATGAAATCTTTTCTACGACCTGTTTTAGAACGAGCGGCCGCTTCAATATCCATCCAACTGTATTTGTATTTCAATTTGGTCACATCAATGGTTCTTTGACCATTGTACGATTCCTCTTCCGGGATGTACAAGGAGTCCATAACCTCAGTATAATATTCATCTGGATATTCTGCAGTATCCCAGATCAAACTTTCATCGGTGTTGAGTGCTCTTCCTTCGAAACCAGTCTCACCCATTCCCGCATAGTTGTCGAGCATGTATTTTTGATACGCAGTAGATTTGGTCGTATCGGCATCTTTAAATGCATATTCGCCAATACCACCATCATCAGGTCCCAGACCCAACTCATCGGCTAAAATTGCCAAACGGGTTCTAGTAATGGAATCCTGTACCCATTCTACGAACTGGCGATATTCACTATTGGTGATTTCAGTATCGTCCATATAGAACGAACGCACTGTCACTGTCTTTGTTGGAGCATTGAGTGTCTTGGCCTGATCTTCCTCGGACTTACCCATAATGAAAGATCCCCTTGGGATCAGTTCCATTCCATATGGTTTTTCGGGATACCACTTTTTTCCTTGGGCTCCGACTAGCTCTCCCTTTGTTTTAGACCCACAACTACTGAGTAAAAAAACAAACGCTATAGATGATAACAATAGCTTCTTCATACTTTAGGTTAAATTTCGATTCTGGTTATTAACTGCGAATACAATTATTTTATTCTACACTCTAAAACTACGTTTTGGGCAAATTATTGTATAAAACGCAATTATACTTGAAAAAAAAAATGATTAATTAAAACCTTTCTTATAGGCTTTAAACCACCTTTCGGGGATGATCTGGTCGCATGCGTCCAGGTAGTCCTTTTCAGTGCATGGTAATAACGCGGCCGAATTGTTTTTAGTATGTGAAGGCAAAATTGAAGGCACCTCTACCCACCACCGTTCACTAAGGTGACTTTTGTAAAAAACCAGCTCCTCAGTGTCGGCCGGCACCGTATACTTTGTGAAATCGGAATTGTTCGAGTCGGGAACTTCGATGGTACGAAAGTTAAGGCCTTCGATGAAATACCAAATAATCTGGCTCATCAGCTGGCACGATTGTACCGAATTCTCCATTTCATACATTCCGAAAACGGTTACTTTCTCACTAATTCCTGCATATCGTGCTATCGCGCAAATCTCCCTACCCGTAAAACCGTTTGGAGAAAAATTATTAGCATGTCCAATTTCGCTCGATTTGATGGCCCGAGCATCGAGACTTACCATATGGGCATTTCGCAAGACCGGTTCTACCAATGAAATATCGTTCACTACTGCGCCCAAACGATAGGCATCGAAGAACAAACGTTCCATTAGATCTATTTCTTCTTGCGCATTAAAATAGCTTTGGAAGCCAATATTCGAAAAATTAAAAAGATTGTTGGGCTTGTCGGTGATGATCTTACTCATATAAGAGTGGGAGGAAATGAGTTCATCATCCATTCCAAAATCAAAGCGACTATCTACTGCCACAATATTGATCATATCCTGAATACCGTCAAAGGCCCTATACACCGGATAGGTAATATCTTGGGTAGCACCTATTACTATGGGTACGATATTTTCTTCCAACAGGCCAGCTATAACTTCCCTGACCAAAAAATAGGTATCCGCAACCGATTCCCCTTCTTCTATATCACCCATATCGATGATACCGGTCGTCCAGTTCCCTATCATAAGCCGAAACAACTGAAGGCGAATGGCCGATGTATCTAGTTTTTCGAGCTTTTTTTCAAAGGCGTTTCGAGATTCACGCACCCCCACCAGAGCAACAGAGGCATTCGCCAAAACCGGCAACCCTTTCCGTGCCGTATGCATGTAGATGTTTTTGCCTAAGGCCTGTGGCGGTAATAGTTCACAATGTGCCAATACTTTGTCTCCTACCGGTACTAAAAAATCGAACGCCATGGTTTTGGTAACTACGGTTTTGGGTTAACTTGCTACGATTGTTTTATAAATGCAACCTACAATTATTTCTTCTTTGCCTTGGCCCTGGTCTTCTTTTTAGGGGTTTTCTTTTCAATCAAATCCTTGGCTTCTTCAAGTGAAATCTTGGTCGCATCTACCGTCTTGGCAAGTTCCACTTTGATTTTCCCTTTAAGAATATTATGCCTTCCCCAACGAGCCTTTTCGATTCGGATACCTTCCTCGGGCCAATCTTGAACAACTTTATCTATTTCTTTTTGCTTTTTAACTTCGATCAATTCTACAATATTATCTTGTGATAAGTTGTCGAAATCATATTTCTTGTTCACATTAATGAACATCCCATCCCACTTAATGAAAGGTCCGAAGCGACCGGTTCCTTTGGTAACATCTTTTCCTTCATAAGTCGTAATCGGGGCATCTGCTTTTTCCTTTTCCAAAATAAGTTCGGTGGCACGTTCCATATCAACATCAAAGGCACTCTCCCCTTTAGCCAAGGAAACAAACTTTTTACCATAGCGTACATACGGACCAAAACGCCCTACATTCGCCTCTACCTCCTCATCCTTATAAACTCCCAATTTCCTTGGTAAGGTAAACAGTTCCATAGCCTCGTCATAGGTAATCGTGTTGAGCGATTGGTCTGGCAAAAGACTCGCAAACAAGGGCTTTTCCTCTTCCTCTACTGTACCTATTTGTACCATTGGTCCAAAACGGCCCAAGCGTACCGATACCTGCCTGCCAGATTTCGGATCTTTACCCAACACCCGCTCTCCGCTAGCGCGATCGGCATTCTCTTCAACATCCAAGACATTTGGGTGAAAGTCTTTATAAAAATCTTTCATCATTTTTTGCCAATCCTCGGAACCCTCTGCAATCTCATCAAAGTTCTCCTCTACCCTGGCCGTAAAGTTATAATCCAAAATATTTGCAAAATTGGTCACGAGAAAATCGTTGACGATCATACCAATATCGGTCGGCACCAACTTGCCCTTATCCGAACCTACCATTTCGGAAAGGCCCTTTTCTTTAAGCTGACCCGCCTCTAATAGTAGTTGCACGTACTTTCTTTCCGTACCTTCTACCGTTCCCTTTTCGGAGTACCCCCTATTCTGAATTGTAGAAATTGTGGGCGCATAGGTAGAGGGCCTTCCGATTCCCAACTCCTCTAATTTTTTTACCAAGGATGCCTCGGTAAAACGATAAGGTGGTCTCGAAAAGCGTTCGGTCGCAGTAATGTAGTTATTGGTCAAACCTTCACCAACAGCCATAGCGGGCAACATGCCTTCTTGTTCTTCTGATGTGTCTTCTTCATCGAGCCCTTCCATGTATACCTTTAGGAAACCATCGAATTTAATAACCTCCCCATTGGCAGAAAAAAGTTCGCTATGTGTGTTCGTTTTTATTCGCACGTTGGTACGTTCCAATTGGGCATCGGCCATCTGCGAGGCAATGGCTCTTTTCCAAATTAGTTCGTACAGTTTCGACTGATCCCTTTCTAACGAGGGTGTCTGGTTCAGGATATTGGTAGGGCGAATGGCCTCATGCGCTTCCTGGGCACCTTTTGATTTTCCCTTAAAATTGCGAACAGTACTGTACTGCTCCCCATAGTTTTGGATAATAGCTTCTTTGGCCGCGGCAATCGCTTCACCAGAGAGATTCACACTATCGGTTCTCATATAGGTTATAAGACCTGCCTCGTACAAACGCTGTGCTACTTGCATGGTTCTACCTACCGAAAAATACAATTTTCGAGAAGCTTCTTGCTGCAAGGTAGAAGTGGTAAAAGGTGCTGATGGCGATTTTTTGGCCGGCTTTTTATCAAGCTCTGCAACAGAGAAATTAGCACCAATATTCTGCTTCAAAAAAGCTTCGGCCTGTTCTTTAGAAGCAAAGCTCTTGTTCATTTTAGCTGTAAAACTATTGCCTTGCCCGGTTTTAAACTCTGCAGAAATCTTAAAAGAAGCTTCAGGGGAGAACGCTTCAATTTCACGTTCCCTTTCTACGATCAACCGCACAGCTACCGATTGCACCCTTCCGGCAGAAAGTCCCGGTTTGATCTTCTTCCACAATACCGGAGAAAGCTCATACCCCACCAAACGATCCAACACGCGTCTCGCTTGTTGGGCGTTCACCAGGTTATAGTTGATCTCACGCGGGTTTTCAATTGCTTTTTGAATGGCAGATTTAGTAATGGAATTAAAAACGATTCGCTTTGTCCTCGCTTTTTCTAAACCAAGTGTCTCGGCCAAATGCCAAGAAATTGCTTCTCCCTCTCGGTCCTCATCACTCGCCAACCAGATAGTTTCGGCTTTCTTGGCAAGGTCTTTTAGCTTTTTCACCAATGCCTTCTTGTCATCATCTACTATATACTTAGGAGCAAAGTCGTTCTCAACATCAACACCTAACTCTTTGGAAGGCAGGTCTGCAATATGCCCAAAACTAGACTCGACCTTGAAATCTTTTCCTAGAAATTTCTCGATGGTCTTTGCCTTTGCGGGTGACTCTACTATTACTAAATTCTTGGCCATGTAATCGTTTTTGAAGGACAAAAGTAGTTGAATTTTTTAATTTTAACTTATACCTTATATATATGTACAAAAAAACACCCTAGAAAAATAGGGTGTTCAATTGCTTTTTGGGAATGCCAAAGCAGCGAATTTCAGCGTTTACATTTTCACCAAGGTAAAAGAAGGGCCATCTACTTCGGGCATATCCGATAACAGCAATGAATCCCCATCTATGCGATAGTCGTACCCAGTAGTACCAATAACGAATTTGTCTTCGGTAACCGTTATATCAAAGGTTCCCGATTCCATCACACAGCCAAGTTTGCTTTTTGAAGTCTTATCGATTATTAGCGTTTTGGCACTCGAGTCAATCGTCCATACGTTTTCACCTTCCTCAAACTGTCCGCCTCCTAGCAAGCCACAGGAGTACGAAATCATACTCCATCGACCATCGATCAACATAGTTTGTGAATCGTCATCTTTGCAAGCGACCAGTAGCACACTCATACATAGTAATAACACATATCTTTTCATAGTTTGAAAGTTTATAGTTCAAACGTACTTAGCAACGCTATTCCGTTCTCATCATATTCATATTGGTACAATACCTTGTCCCCGATCATCAAAAGTGAATTTTGAAGTGGGATTACGTCATAGGTGTTTATATCTTCAAAATGATTCAATTGCACCAGTTCTAACACATTGGTCTTATCGTATACCTTGAGCCCGGCAGAACCATCACATATAAAAAGCTTCTCTGCCTTAAATCCGAGACCGTAGGGTTCCTCCATAGGATAAAATGTTTCAAGTGTAGGGTTGGTCAAATCGGAAATGTCTACCACATAAAGACCACTTTGTGTTCCTCCACATACGTTTCCTCCGCGAAGTGTAACGAACGCGTGATCACCATCTACTACAACAGGGTCACAGGCCGTACCATGTCTAAATTCAGAAACAAAAGTCGGTTTGGAAGGCTCGGAAATATCGTAGATATACATCCCCTGTCTTCCGCCAATAAACAGCACCGAACCCTGATTAAAGATCGTTTCTATATCCCATGCCACTTGTACATCTTCCAAAGCAATAGGGCTTTCCAGATTACTGATGTCAAAAATATTGATGTTGCTATAATCAACTACATAAAGGTAGTCGACTACTATTTTAAAACGGGCCAACGAACCTCCTTGACCCCCGGTAGGCGCTTCCGGTGCACCGGCATTATCGAGCGCTAGATCATAGTAAGGTGATGGCTGTTCTATCTTTCGCCTTTCAGTAGCTACCTCCCAACCAACGATCACTTGGTTTGTATAGTCGAAATCTTCATACTCGTAAATATCCGCTTCGGGCCATTCAACATCGTTCACTTGAATGTAATAATTTTCATTGATGGCATTTTCAAGTCGATTAACCAGTGTTATTTTGCTAATATCAGAAATATCGAAAACCACTAAATCACCATAACTATCGGCAAATAAGCGGTTGTTTTTTATAGAGATATCGGCATTACCCTCAATTTTAACAAAAGCGATACTAGTGGGTGCCTGCGGATTGGTGTTGTCTATTACATGAACGCCTTTACCAACGTCACCTACGAAGATGTAATTCTGGTAGGCATAAATTTTCCCTGAATTTTCAATCGGAACAGGGTCGGTCACCGCCACGGCATTGGCCTTAAATTCGGCAGAACTCATCAGCAAAGGTCTTGCTACTACGAAATCTGCATATTCAGGGTCCGTATTATCGCAGGATAAAAAACCGAGGCAGACTGCAAATAGCAGCAACAATACTTTCTTTTGCATAACTTTCTTATTTATTGGGTTGTACTGCATAGATGAACAAAATACAAAAACGTTGCGCATCCTTTTTGGATAATTTTAGTACTGTCAATTTGTCACTACATCGTATTTAGTACTATCTTTGCCTTCCTATTTACACTATAGGTAGTATACCAAAAATGGAAAAGAGTATCGATGAATCGATTCAGGGCGCGCCCTTGTCGTTAGAAGCTAGCAAAGATAACAACCGTAAACTCTATATTGAGAGCTATGGCTGCCAGATGAACTTTTCTGACAGTGAAATTGTAGCATCGATCCTGGGCAATGCAGGTTTCAACACGACCAACAATCTTGAGGAGGCCGATTTGGTATTGGTAAATACCTGTTCTATTCGGGAAAAAGCCGAGCTGACCATTCGCAAACGGCTCGAAAAATTCAATGCCATTAAAAAGAATAGGCCTCAAATGAAGGTCGGTGTATTGGGTTGTATGGCCGAACGGTTAAAGAGTAAATTGCTTGACGAAGAAAAAATTGTGGACATGGTCGTAGGGCCAGACGCCTATAAAGATCTACCAAACCTCGTACAAGAAATTGATGAAGGCCATAATGCGGTAAACGTGCTACTTTCAAAAGACGAAACCTATGGTGATATAGCTCCGGTGAGACTCAACTCAAATGGTGTAACAGCTTTTGTATCTATTACGCGCGGCTGTGACAATATGTGTACCTTCTGCGTAGTACCCTTTACTAGAGGACGTGAACGCAGCAGGAATCCAAAGTCGATTATTGACGAAGTGAACGATCTTTGGGAAAAGGGATTTCGAGAAATTACGCTTTTAGGTCAAAATGTAGACAGCTACCTTTGGTATGGCGGCGGACTCAAAAAAGGTTTTGAAAAAGCCACCGATATGCAAAAGGCCACAGCAATCGATTTTGCGAAGCTCTTGGAAATGACAGCCCTGGCCCAACCGAAAATGCGCATTCGCTTTTCGACTTCCAATCCGCAAGACATGACAATCGATGCGATTCACGTTATGGCCAAATACAAGAATATTTGCAACTATATACACCTGCCGGTACAAAGTGGAAGCAATCGGATATTAAAGGCCATGAATCGCCTACATACTCGTGAGGAATATTTCAAGTTAATCGAGACTATTTTAGAAATTATTCCCGATTGTGGCATTTCTCAGGATATGATCAGCGGTTTTCCCACAGAAACCGAAAAAGACCATCAAGACACACTCTCACTAATGGAGTCTGTGAAATACGATTTTGGTTTTATGTATGCGTATTCCGAACGGCCGGGAACCATGGCCGCCAAAAAAATGGAAGACGACGTACCCGAAGCCACCAAAAAAAGAAGACTTTCAGAAATCATCGCATTGCAGCGACAGCACTGCCAGCTGCGAACCGAACGGCATTTGGGAAAAGTACAAGAGGTACTCATCGAGGGGACATCCAAAAAATCGCAGGGTCATTGGATGGGTCGAAACTCACAAAATACGGTGGCCGTTTTTCCAAAGGAGCATTATAAAATAGGTGATTTTGTAAACGTACAAATGAACAGTTGTACCTCGGCCACACTAATAGGCGAAGCCGTAGGATATTCGGAAAATAACCAATAGCATCCACCAATTGGGTCAATTGGCACCTCCAGAGAGGTTTCCGTCTTCAAGAAAAGACAGAGAAAACAAATGGAAAGTATTCAATCAATAAAACAACGATTCGAGATCATCGGGAACGATGTAAAACTCAATCGCGCCCTGGAAAAATCGATTCAAGTGGCCCCGACAGATATCTCGGTATTGGTAACGGGTGAGTCGGGTGTTGGTAAGGAAGCAATTCCTAAGATCATTCACTCCCTCTCGCATCGCAAACATGCAAAATACATCGCGGTGAACTGTGGCGCCATTCCAGAAGGAACTATCGATAGTGAACTTTTTGGACATGAAAAAGGAGCCTTTACAGGCGCTACGCAAACACGTAATGGCTATTTCGAAGTAGCCGATGGCGGTACAATATTCCTAGATGAAGTTGGCGAACTTCCGT
This sequence comes from uncultured Flavobacteriaceae bacterium, assembly GCA_938010765.1. Classification (GTDB taxonomy): domain Bacteria; phylum Bacteroidota; class Bacteroidia; order Flavobacteriales; family Flavobacteriaceae; genus Pelagihabitans. The sequence continues at coordinate 9,234 of CALLVX010000172.1, forward strand.
TAACAACACAAGTGCGTCTGCTAAGAGTGTTAGAGAATGGGGAGTTCCTGAAAGTGGGGTCATCTCAAACGCAAAAAACCGATGTTCGTATTGTGGCGGCCACTAATGTGAACATGTTCGAAGCAATTAAAAAGGAAAAATTTCGTGAAGACCTTTACTATAGGTTAAGTACGGTAGAGATCAACATTCCACCTTTACGAGACCGAAAAGAGGATATTCACTTGTTGTTTCGAAAATTCGCATCCGATTTCGGACAGAAGTACAAAATGCCTACCATTCGATTAGACGAGGCGGCTATTCAACTATTATTGCGTTATCGGTGGCCCGGTAATATTCGGCAATTAAGAAACATTGCAGAACAAGTATCGGTCTTGGAAGAAAGAAGAAGCATAACCGCCCCAGCACTTAATAGTTACCTACCCGCACCTGGGGACACCAATTTACCAGCCGTGGTCGGAGGTCAAAAAAGTGATGCCGACTTTGGTACCGAGCGCGAAATACTTTATAAGGTATTGTTCGATATGAAAGGGGATCTCAACGATCTTAAGAAATTGACCATGGAGTTATTGAAAAATAACGACACCGAAAAAGTACAAGAGGAAAACGAGACCCTTATCCAAAAAATATATGGAACTAATGGGGAATCCCGATCTACGGAAGAGGAAGAACAAATGGAGGTCTTGCACCTTCCCGAACCCAAGGCAGAACAACCCATCTATACCCCAACGGTAGATGACAAATACCATTTCGCCGAAGAAATCGAAGAAGAGGAAACACTATCTTTACAAGAGAAAGAAGTAGAGTTGATCAAGAAATCGCTCGACCGTAACCGCGGAAAACGAAAAGCCGCAGCTGCCGAGTTGGGCATTTCTGAACGCACACTCTACCGTAAAATAAAACAATACGACCTATAAAAAGCCACCCCGTTTCACGACCCTCTAAAATTGGAATCGAACATACTATGAAATATTTACGATTAGCGAGCTATACTTTTCTATTCCTTTTACTTACCGCAAGTTTAAACGGTTGTGGGGTGTATAACTTTACCGGCGGAAATGCCGGTACCGCCGAAACCTTCCGGGTAGAATATTTTCAAAACTATGCGACCCAGACCCCAGGGTCCACTTTTGAACCGGGTGTTGATAGAGACCTGACGCAAGCGTTGCAAAATAGGATCCAAGATCAATCGAACCTACAATTGGTCAATAATGGGGGAGATTTGGTTTATGAAGGTGAAATTGTAGAATATCGTATATCGCCCATGAGTGCCACAGCACAATCGACCGCGGCCCAAAACAGGCTTACCATTGCGGTAAAAGTGCGATTTTATAACAATACCAAAGAAGATTCGGATTTTGACCAGCGGTTCTCCTTTTTCTTTGACTATGATGCGGGACAGCAGCTTTCTTCGGTAAAAAGCCAGGCACACGAAGTAATTTTTGAGCGTATCACCCAAGATATTTTCAATGCGTCTTTGGCGGATTGGTAATGATGTATGTTTTACATTTTTAGTAGCACAATTATTACCCGATTTTTTTGAACCAGTATAACCAATGAATGTAAAAGATTTCACATTTCTATTACAGCACCCCAACAAAGTGGTGTCGCCAATGCAGACCAACCAATTGGAAGAGGTACTAAAAGCGTACCCCTATTTTCAGGCGGCAAGGGCGGTACATTTAAAGGGTTTGAAAAATCTAAACAGCTTCAAATACAACAATGCCTTAAAAGTCGCCGCCTCATACACTACCGACCGGGATGTATTGTTCGATTATATCACCTCAAAAGAATTTCTGCAAAACGCCATTGCCGATACCATTTCTGGCAAGAGTGCTCCGTTGAGCGAATTCGAAACCGTTTCAGAAGAAATCGAAGCAGCTCCCGAAGCCAAGAAAAAACTGATTGAAGATTCAAAAGATCATCCGCTACCACAAAACCTACAACAAGCCGACGCGATTCTCGACCCTAAATTATTTACTTCCAAAGAGACAGGAAACGTCGAGGTACCTCAAAGCGAACAAGACACAAACGGCCTAGAGATTGGGAAACCGCTCCCCTTTACAAAAAAGGAAAGGTATTCCTTTGCCGAATGGCTTCAACTCACTTCCTTAAAAACCATTAAACGCGATGAAGCACCTGCACAGGAAGAAATGCAACCCATCGAATTTCCTTTGGAAGAAGCTGTCCTAAAGAATAAAAAATTCGAATTGATCGATAAATTCATAGCAACCAAGCCAAAGATCGTTCCGAAGGAAAACCCTTTAAAAATAGATATTTCCGAGTCGACCAAAATTGACAAAAAGGAATTGATGACGGTTACTTTGGCCAAGGTATATTTGGAGCAAAAAAAGTATAAAAAAGCCATACAGGCCTACAAAATTTTAAGTTTGAAATATCCGGAAAAAAGTGGTTTCTTTGCAGACCGAATTAAAGCGGTAGAAAAATTACAAAGAGAAAATAAATAAACAACAATGAGTACGTTTACCATATTCTTGATTCTTATCATCGTAGTTTGCTTTTTATTGGTCTTGGTCATCATGGTTCAGAACCCAAAAGGAGGCGGACTTTCTTCCTCTTTCGGAGGGGGCGGAAGCCAGGTAGTAGGTGGGGTCAAAAAAACCGGTGACTTTCTAGATAAAAGTACTTGGACGCTCGCCGCAGTACTTGTGCTGTTGATCTTAGCTTCTAACATTGCCCTGCCAGGACGTTTCGGCGACGCTGATTCAAAACTGATTAATGGAGATGAAATTGAGACTGCAGTGCCAGAAACGGTACCAGAATCTATTCCGGAAGCTACTCCCCAAGATTTACCTACCCCAGTGGAAGACGATACTGAGCCGGGAGATAGCGATCAATAAAATAAATACAACATAGCAAAATGCCAGCACAAATGACAAGCTGGCATTTTTGTTTTACAAAGTGTCAGTTTTTATGCCATGGCATAGTTTCTGCCCTGAGAACAACAGAATACTAAAATCAATTTTAAAAACTAAAAATATGGCTAAAGTGAACATCAAACCATTGGCAGATCGAGTACTTATCGAGCCCATGGCAGCTGAAACCAAAACAGCTTCGGGAATCTACATCCCCGATACGGCTAAAGAAAAACCGCAACAAGGTAAAATTGTTGCTGTAGGACCTGGCACCAAAGATGAAAAAATCACCGTGAAAGTTGGTGACAAAGTTTTGTATGGCAAGTATGCAGGTACAGAACTTAAACTTGAAGGGGTCGATTATCTTATGATGCGCGAAAGCGACGTATTGGCAATCATATAAGGACCGTTTCTGTCATTTCCACTTTTACGGAAATCCTGACAAACTATTCTAGAACAACCTAAACCTTTCCCGTAATCATGGGAATAAAATAAAATCTATACTAAAATGGCAAAAGATATAAAATTTGATATCGACGCACGCGACGGACTCAAAAGAGGGGTCGATGCGTTGGCAAATGCAGTAAAAGTTACCTTGGGACCTAAAGGTAGAAACGTAATCATCAGTAAATCTTTTGGTGCCCCTCAGGTAACCAAAGATGGTGTTACAGTAGCAAAAGAGATCGAGTTGGCAGATCCATTAGAAAATATGGGTGCGCAAATGGTAAAGGAAGTTGCTTCCAAAACCAATGACTTAGCGGGTGACGGAACCACTACCGCAACCGTTTTGGCACAGTCTATCGTTAAGGAAGGACTAAAGAACGTTGCCGCAGGTGCCAATCCAATGGACTTGAAAAGAGGTATCGATAAAGCGGTTGAAGCAATCGTTGCCGATTTGGGCAAGCAATCGAAAAAAGTAGGTGATTCGTCGGAAAAAATTAAGCAAGTAGCTTCTATCTCTGCGAACAACGATGAGAATATTGGGAATTTGATTGCCCAGGCATTTGGGAAAGTTGGTAAAGAAGGTGTTATCACCGTTGAGGAGGCCAAAGGTACCGATACCTATGTTGATGTAGTAGAGGGAATGCAGTTCGATAGAGGATACCTTTCTCCTTATTTCGTTACAGATTCTGAAAAAATGATTACCGATATGGAGAATCCATATATCTTATTGTTCGACAAGAAGATATCTTCCATGAAAGATTTGCTTCCGGTTTTAGAACCAGTTGCCCAGTCTGGGAAACCGTTATTGATCATTGCCGAAGATGTTGATGGGGAAGCCTTGGCCACCTTGGTAGTAAACAAGCTTCGCGGTTCTTTAAAGATTGCTGCTGTAAAAGCACCAGGATTTGGTGACCGCAGAAAAGCGATGTTAGAGGATATCGCCATCTTAACAAAAGGTACGGTAATCGCCGAAGAAAGAGGTTTTTCTTTGGAGAATGCTACTTTAGATATGTTGGGTACTTGTGAAAAGGTAACCATCGACAAAGACAATACGACCATCGTAAACGGTGGTGGTGGTGCCAAGCAGATCAAAACACGGGTAAATCAGATTAAATCGCAGATTGAAACGACTACCTCTGATTACGACAAAGAAAAACTGCAAGAGCGTTTGGCCAAATTGGCCGGCGGGGTGGCCGTACTATATGTAGGTGCCCCTTCTGAAGTAGAAATGAAAGAGAAAAAAGATCGTGTCGACGATGCACTTCATGCGACCAGAGCTGCCGTAGAAGAAGGTATCGTAGCAGGTGGTGGTGTTGCTTTGGTAAGGGCCAAAGCCGTTTTATCGAAAATAAGTGCCGAGAATTCCGATGAAGAAACCGGTATTCAAATCGTTGCTCGGGCAATAGAGGCCCCATTACGTACCATCGTAGAAAACGCCGGTGGCGAAGGATCGGTTGTAATAGCAAAGATTTTGGAAGGAAAAGGGGATTACGGATTCGATGCAAAATCGGAAAAATTTGTCGAAATGATGAAAGCCGGGATTATTGACCCCAAAAAAGTAACCAGAGTTGCATTGGAAAATGCCGCTTCGGTTTCTGGAATGATCTTGACCACCGAATGTGCTTTGACCGACATTAAAGAAGATGCACCCGCTGGCGGCCCTCCAATGGGTGGCGGTGGAATGCCCGGAATGATGTAAGCATGCAGCTTACCAATAGAATATAAAGGCGCTGTGAATCTTGGTTCGCAGCGCTTTATTTTTTCAATGTCTTTTAAGAAGTCTCTCTCAATTGCCCCATTGGCAGATCTAAAATACATACCCTACCCAGCCAGCTATTTTTTGTGTAAAAAGCGGCTTAAATTCAAGACAATTTGTACTTTTCCATTGGATTTTTATTCCAAAACTTGTTTCTATACGCTTATAAATTCGCATGTCGCTAAAAGAAAAATACAACCTGAAGCCCAAATGACCGTTCGGGCGGTACATCTGCAGACCTATGAGGTTTTGTTCGAAGGTTTAGATGGTGAGGAAATTATTAGACCGCTAGACGCTTCTGGTGAAAATTATATCTTGAATTTTGAAACAGACCCAAGCGATAATTTTGTGTTTTGAAAAAGCAATCGTACTTCTTACATAAAAAATAGGCCGGGCGACCGAACCTTAAAATTCCGATCCGTGTGGTGAATATAGATAGTGGAAAGTCCATCCATACCCTTGCCGCGATCGACACCGGAGCCGATAATTGTACTTTCCCGAGCATATTATCACTAAATATCGGCAATCAACTGAACGAAAACGGCAAGAGCAAAAATGGTACGCGGGGCATCTCTGGCGAAGAACAGGACACCTACAAACACTGGGTTACCATTGAAGTATTGGATGCTATAAGAACCGAGGTGATACGTTCTTTGAACGTCATCGCCAATATCTTAAAAAGAAATGATATTCCGCCCCTACTGGGCACCCATATGTTCTTAGACAAATTTCACCTCAGCATTAATTACTTAGAAAAAGAAATAGAATTAAAATGGTGATCGGTCACTTCCCATTGGCCCAGCCCACTCTCTTTTTTTTTGGATATGAATTTGTAAGTTCTATGACCCTTCCACGGCAAAGAAGTTGAGAGGCCCTACTTACAGCTCACGCCCTTGCGATCGCGGGCGGGCTTGTTCGTTAGTAGCCATTCCCGCGCTTGCTCGTGGTGTATCGGTGGCGCGCCGTTCGGTATTTAGCGGGATGGTAAATGCCTGCATTCCCCCGGAGGGGCCTTGCGATTGTACATTTTCGACAGCTGCTTCGTTTTCCATGGCAAAGCGGTTGACCATATTTCCTATTTTGACCGTTTGTTCCAATAAGTACGTTTTGTACTCATTTACTACTTCCTCATCGGTAACCCCGTAAAGCCTGTCCCGCAGTTCTTCTTGTGCTTTGTCAAAGTCAAGGAGCGCAATAACCTCGGCATCATCATATTCCAAGAGCAGGACTTGATTTTCCTCTTGATCTAAAAGCCTTCTCATATCCGTGGGATATTTTGCCGCCCAAGTTTCCCTGGCGGAGGTATCTCCCAATGCGTTCTTATACTTGTTTACGATACGATCCATTTTCTGAGGATCGAACACATACCGTCCTTCCCCGATCGTTTGTAGTGCGCCATCGGCATTCGTTTTACAGATCAGTTTCGCAAATGCCGTTGCCAATGGCGGTCTTATCTGTTCGAACCCGAATTCGAAAAACGCTGTTTTACTGGGAAGTTTAGCGGGCCCGACATCGGGAAATTCTACTTTGATCATATTGTGCTCGAGTTCTGCGGCCCCCTCCAAAAAAATGGTATTTACCAATCCCTGTACCTGTTCTATCTTTTCAAAATTCGGCATGATTCTGTTCCCCTCTTCATCCACGGCATTTCCTAGTTTCTTTAAGATTTCCTTTTCAAGGGCCTCCCTTTGTATCAGGGCCTCCAAATTATCGGACCGCTTTCCCCTTCTGTTTTCCCTGTTTTGTTTCCCAAGATAGTTCTGGATCAACAAATCCAATTGTGGTGTCGCGCAATTCCCTTCGGCGGTGACTATTTGCTGCAAGCTGTGTTCTTTGGCTTCTGGTGATGAACGTTTGCTCAGTACCGGGGCCAAGAGATCCTTGGCCGATTCAAAGTACATGTTATTGACCTGGGCTCCCTCATGTGGAATAACGGACAACAAGCCATAGACCACTTGTTGGGCATTGAGAATTTTACCCTCCCCATCATGAAAGGGGGCCGCCACCTCCAACGTATCAATGTTGGAAACAGCTTGACGTATTTTCCTTTCGGCCATATACCAGCTTTTTAAAAAAATTTTACGTCTTGGATATAACTTTTCCAAGACAGGTTGGGAATCTGCGTCCAACTGAAAAGGGGTTCTGTTGAACACGACCCTATCCCTGTAAATACCATTCAAAGCAATCATCGCTCTTGCTGTTAAGGGGTTCTCGGTCAACATCAACGGGTTTAATTCCCTTAGTCGTCCCAATTCCTCTGGCACCTCCGATATATTGTTCTCTTTTAGATTCAGTACTTCCAATTCTGGAATACTGGATAGCGCCAACGGTATGTTCATGAGCCGATTCCGTTCCAAGTTCAAAAGTTTTAGGTTCGAAAGTCCTTCCATTTCCTCGGCCTGGGGTACTTCAGATATCCCGTTACCCCTAAGATTCAGCACCTCCAGCTCGCCAAGAGCAAGAACTGCCATAGGCACGGCATCAAACTTGTTGTTGCCCAAATCCAAATCCTTAAGTTTAGTGAGCTGATGTATGGCCTCGGGTACCTCCGATAGCCCATTCCCATCTAAATTCAAACCCTCCAAATTCTTCAACCCTGTCAGTACCGGAGGGAATTGCTCAAACTCGTTTTTGGACAAACCTAAGAATTCAAGTTCCTCAAGGCGATCGAATGCACTTGGCAGGGCAGCAAGCTTGTTGTTGCCCAAATCCAAATTCTTAAGTTTAGTGAGCTTGCCTATGCCCTCGGGAATTGCCGATAGCCGATTATACTCTAGATTTAGCCTGTTCAGATTCACAAGGTCCTGTATACAAGAAGGTAAAGCGGCAAACTTATTATTTGCCAAATTCACCCTTGTCAATTTCTTAAGACCACCCAATGCATGCGGCAATTCCGATAGCGCGTTGTTCCCCAGATTTAGCCCTTCCAGATTCACAAAGTGCTGTATGCAAGAAGGTAAAATGGCAAACTTATTACCTTTTAAATCCAACCCTTTCAATTTCTTAAGATCACCCAATGCATCGGGCAACTCCGATAGCTCGTTGTTCTCTAAACCCAGCCCTTCCAGATTCGAAAGGTTGGCTATTTCAATGGATACATGGGCAATTTTATTGTTATTGGCTTCCAGCACCTTAAGATTGGTAAGCTGCCCGATCTCGTCTGATAGGGTCGTAAGCTTATTCCCATTTAACCGCAGTCTTTCAAGGTTCGTAAAAAGAGCTATTCCCTGAGGTAATTCTTCGAAATCGTTATTATTTAATTTGAGTTCTTTCAGGTTTGGCAATGACCTTTGAATAATAGGCACCAATTCAACCAAATCATCGGAGATCAAACGCAAATCGTTCAAATTCAAGGTATCGGAACCCGCTTGAATTGCGGATTGAATTTTTTCCTTTGCTTGGTCGATTTGATTCATATACTTTTCTTTGGTCTGTGCTTTTTTCCGAAGCTATCCTCCCAACGAAGTGATTTAACTTTTTTAGATCTAAAGAAAGGGTCGCGGAACTTTGTGTTGCAAAACATAAACAATTCCAAAACAACCCTTTATGTACAGTGTAGTTGACAAAGATATAATAGAAATGGAAATCGTGGCATTTATTCCGAGAGCAAAAAGAGGATTCCCGCCAACAGTTCCTTTGGCCGACATAGTCAATGTGATTTTGTATAAACTCAAAACGGGGGTTCACTGGCACCTGCTTCCCGTTGGGGCACTTTTTCAGGGAAAGCAATTAAGCTGGCAATCGGTCTACCACGATTTCCGAAAGTGGCGCGTTTCGGGCGCATGGAAGGACTGTTGGATAAAGTTCCTGAACCGGCACAGGGCGAAACTCGACCTTTCCAGTGTAGACCTTGACGGCAGTCATACACC
>CALLVX010000173.1 GCA_938010765.1 uncultured Flavobacteriaceae bacterium
TTTGTTTGAGTACTTTCAATATTATCTCGTAATTTGTCTTGAAGTTGTGCATCTATAATTGATTTGTAGTTACTTCAATTTACTGCTATTAAGCAGTTTGCACAACTTCTTTTATTTTAAATCAAAATGCACAACGGGTTACACTAAATATAAAATTATGAAAACTATAAAATCACTTAGTGATAAAAGCATTCGAATGCTATTGGTATTACTAGTAGGCTTGTCAATAATAGCTTGCGAAACAGAAATCCCGGAAACAGATGTAATACCCCCCGAATTTACATTCCAAATCACGGGAGATGGTTTCAATGAAACCTTTGATCAGGACACCGATTTCAGCAGCTTTCAACTCAATCTACGGGAAGACGCCACCTATGACTTCATTTTAACCGGGAGCGATGCAGACGGCCTCCAAAGAATGGAATGGTACATTGTTAAGGACTACATACAATTGGAAAGCGAAGTAAATAGCCCTTGGAGCATTATTCCCAATAATCCGCTCATAGATGTTGTTTCCTGGAACGGTGATCGTAGTAACCCTTTAACAGGGTCGGTTCTGGCAGGTACATTTCGTACCAACGGAAGATCGATCGCACTCGGAATGACCTTTTATCTAACGGACTTTGGAGGGGAAAGTCGTCGTTCTAACGATAGTTCTGGACAATTGAACATCTTTATCGACAACCACCCTACCGAAATCGTCCCTTTCTAGGAATTACACAGTATTCAACTCTCTTTTCAATTCCCCATTTACGTTTGCCTACACAGGCGGTAAAATTCCAGGGCATCATTGACGCGCCAAAAATCTTAAATAACTAAAAATCAATGCAATCCATACAATTAAAATTACTGCCAGTACATATCTGAAGCTCATATGTGGTTTTAGATCTTACTTTTAGACTTCTAAAAAGTCGGGAAATAATAGCGCATTGTTATGTTCTGCATATCATTTTCCCAAGTCAATTTAATTCCCCAACAGTACCTTGTTAAGCATAAACCTAAGGTTTCAGAATACCCCTGAAAAGATAGTACCTACCCCCAAACAGATTTTCATCTCTCCCACAGTAAGCTCCCCCTAGAACTAAATACTTGTAACACTAATTTAAAAATGATTACCATGAAAAATGTAAAATTTATCTTGTATTCCCTGCTAATTCTAGTAGCTTTAATTGGATGTAATAAAGATGACGAAGGGGAGCCTGATCCGATAATCGAACCCACTAAGGTGACTTCCGTGTTGCTGAACCCTGTAGCGGATTTCACCGGCACCTGCGCCAAAAAGTTTGATTTCGAAGGAGAAATTAAAGCAGATGGCCCAATGACCGTTAAGTATACCTGGTTGCGCAGTGATGGAGCGACGGCTCCTGAAAACTCCATTACCTTCGAAGCTGCGGGTACCAAAACAGTAACCACCTCATGGACTTTAGGCGAAAGTGGAAACTCGTACGAAGGTTATTGGCAACAATTAAAGGTAACCACACCAAACGAGCTACTTTCCAACAAGGCCGAATTCGATTTACACTGCGCCGATGAAGTAATTAACATTAGTGCCACCGCCATGGTCATAGGAGAAAATGAATTTACCGGGGAATGCCCTAAAAAATTCGATTTCGATGCCGAAATAGAAGTAGATGCCCCTACTACAATCACCTATACCTGGCTTCGAAGCGACGGAGCAACCGCTCCCGAAGAAACATTGGAATTCGAATCGGCGGGTACCAAAACGGTTTCTACTTCTTGGACCCTTGGAGGAAGCGGAAGCTCTTATGAAGGTTTTTGGCAACAGTTAAAGGTTCTTACACCCACCGAAGTACTTTCAAACAAGGCCGAGTTCGATCTGTACTGCATTGAGGAAAACACGATCGAACTTGTTTCGGCAGATCCATCTTCACCTGCGACCTTATTTATTGGAGACAGGGTTGATTTTTCCTTCAATTATACCACAGGGGAAGCCGATGGAGTTCGAATATTTGGTAGGCCTTTCACGGCAGGCAGCCCATCTCCCGATTATGCTGCTCATGCATCACCCGTTCATCCGGCAGAAGCAGGAACCGATACGGGATTCTTTACCCTTAATACGCCAGGGAAAGTAGACCAGATACGCTTCCAAATGTTCGACGCCGACCAAAACAATCTGTTGTACGAGTTCTTTGTAGATGTAGACTATCGGTTCATTACCCATGAAATAGAATTGACTGCTATAAACCCTGAATCCCCGGCAACGTTGTGCCTAGAAGAACGTGTTGAATTTTCATTTAACTATAAGACCAATGAGCCTACGGGAGTACGCATATTTGGCCGTCCTTTTACCAATGGCAGTTTAACTCCCGACTATGGGGCACATGGATCGCCTATTCATCCGACGGGCGAAGGAGCGGGTACAGGCTTTTTTACGCTCAGCACCCCGGCCAAAGTAGATCAGATACGCTTCCAAATGTTCAATGCCGACCAAAGTAATCTTTTACACGAATTCTTCGTAGATGTCGACTATACATTCGTTGCGCACCAGGTTGAGTTAACCACAATAAACCCAGAATCTCCCGCAACTTTGGTAGCCGGGGAAAATGTAGAATTTAGTTTCGACTATAAGACCAGTGAACCGACCGGGGTTCGAATATTCGGCAGGCCTTTTACCGCAGGTAGTCTTACCCCAGGATACAGCGCACATGGTTCGCCAGCGCATCCAACGGGTGAAGGTACCGCTACTGGTTTCTTCACCATAGATTCGGCCGCAAAAGTGGATCAAATTCGGTTCCAAATGCTGAATGCGGATCAGACCGAGTTGTTATACGAATACTTTGTAGAAGTTGACTACGAGTTTACCAGCGACTAAAATATCTGCTACTAGAGAATCCGGAAACATTAGGGGTTTCCTAGTAGTACAAAAACCGAGGCTCGTACCTCGGTTTTTCACGTCTTTCGGTTAACCTTTTCAATGACCGACCATTAAGAAATATAACTTAATAAATAGATTATGAAAACGACTTTTAATTTTTTAAGAATTGGCCTTTTAGTGTTTGGTCTATTATTGACTTCTTGTTCAAAAGAAGGGCCTGTGGGCCCTGAGGGGCCGCAAGGAACAATTGGAGAACAAGGCGTTCAAGGACCTACTGGTGAAAATGGCAACGCAAACGTACAAGCCTTTGATCTCGAAGTGAACAAAACCGATTGGGGGCCAAATCTGCACTATGGCGGAAACAATGTTTACAGAGCCTACGATATTGCACCTGAAAACGTAGGCGGTATTGATATCCGATCTTTAAGTACAGAAGGCGGTGCGGTACTGATGTATGCGTTTGTCGATTACGATGATGATGCATACCAGACCGAGGGGGAACGAAAACAACTTCCTTTTATGACTACCGTAAGTAATATGGGATCGAATTTTGGACTTCGATTAGAATTTTCGATTAACAGAAGTTCCCTTTTAATAACCGAAACAGAAAACGGTTGGGATGCTAAATCGCTGGCAGATGAAGACGTTCCCGATAAGGTGGATGTGCGGATCATTCTTATTGAACCTTCGGCATCTATTTCAGGGAAAAGTGAAAACGAACCGGTTTTCGAAACACTAAAAAAAGAAGGGGTAAACCTATATGATTACACGGCAGTAATGGACTATTTTGGGTTGGGGTACTAATGAGATCTTATTTCAGAAAAAATCAAACCAGGGAAGAAAATATGCTTTTCATGCCTTGTACCAGCCTTACGTTTTTTAAACACTATAAAGAATAAAACTATGAAAACTACAATAAAAATGTTGCTTTTTGTATCAATGATCGCCCTGTCTATAATCTCCTGTACGAAAGAAGGCCCAATTGGGCCGGTCGGACCTGCCGGTTCGGATAGGGTCGATGGTACAAACGGTATGGATGGTGCCGACGGATCCGCAGAAGTTCTCTATTCTGAATGGACCGCGATTGAGGATTGGAGTACAGATTTACCAGACTTTAAATACGAACGGTTTCCAAATCTCATTTTAACGCAGGATTAAATCGATAATGATGCAGTTCTAGTTTACAGAAGACACGATCGTTCGACAAACAATAGACTTGTTCATTTACTGCCATATCACGAGTTTAAATTTGCAGGTGATGAATTAGACTTAAGAATAGAAAGTGCCCTACAGGGAAATGGTATTTTTTTCTTGATGCAATCGTATGGAAGAGACCTACTCGAAAAAGAATTCATCGCACCCGAAACCGTATTCAAATACCTAATAATCCCCGGTGGTATTCCTTCTCCAGGTGGTAAAACACCAGACCTTAAAAAAATGCCTTATGAAGAGGCCATGGATTATTTTGGATTGGATTATTAAAAAATAGCAACCCATTTTAACAAGCCGAAGTTCGAACTTCGGTTTTTTTATGTTTTTCTGTTAACCCTTAGCTGTCAATTCACATTAAAAGAAAACATAAAAAAAAGTCATGAAAATCACTCAAAACATCCATAGTTCTGGGATCGCTCTTATTCATTTACTAGTTATTGCACTCCTATTTGGAGGCTGCAACAAAGATGACGACACCTCGATACCTTACGAAGTCGAAGGTGTAGAAGAACTAACCGCTCCCAATGGGCTAATTACACTAACTACTCGTGAGAAGGAATTAAATATAGGTTTAAATGATGGAAGTTTATTGGAAGAAACCTTGTTTACAGATGACCAAAAAGACGAAGTCCACCATGGGAATTTATATGAATTTAATACGAACACCATTGTAAAAAAAGCCGAAGGTTCTAGTTTGGTAGCTTGGGAAAAAAGCTATCCCGAAGAAGCGGGGAAGTCGCTCAAAATGTTTAAAGCGCATACCGCATTCTCGGAAAATACCTTGTTTATATCCTATACTATCCTCGATACAAATACGTATGAAAGCATGTATTTTCTTGAAGCATTGAATTTAGAAAATGGCGATACTATATGGAAATTAAATGCAGCAGGAAAAACCTATCCCCACTTCTATCAAAACCGATTAGTAACTGTTCAATATCCGAACGGGAATGCCACAGTTGTATTTCAATATAGAAACAAACAACTTGGCGATGTGGAAGCTGAACGGATGATACCTGAAAGAATAAATGAGTATAGTTTTGATGGAGATTTGATTATTGCCCATTCGTGGAACAATCGGGTAGTTGCATTAGACAGAGGATTAAACATCGCATGGAGTTTCGATACAGAAGGGGCAAATCCGGGAGTTGGTTTACTATTTGAAAATCAATACATCTTCTTTTCCCGAGACCGTCATATCTATTCTTTGAATAAAAACTCAGGAATACTAAATTGGAAAACCGCAATGCCAGAAGGACTCATTATGGGGCTACACATAAATCGCAAAAACCTCTATATTGGGCAGCAAACAGGCCTTCAAATCTTAACATTAAGCAATGTTAATACTGAAAATGGGGAATTGGCTTCTTCCTTTGAAACATCAATGTCTAACGATAGCTACACTACAAAGCTCGCTTTCTACAAAGCGTATGTACTGGTGGCAATGGCCCCTTCTTCCGATGAAGATAATCCGGAAATTGAGGCACGCTTGCTACACTTGCCATCTACCAAGGAACTTTGGTCAGCAGATTTGAGTTTTAAGATGGCTTTCTTCAGAGCCATGACCATTGATCCGAACGGTTTGTAAAAAATATGACGGTGAACATCGGTTTTTCGTATACCACTGTTAACCTTTCAAGTATTCTCGCACTATATAGTATAACCAGTAAATTAAGATTATGAAAACGATAATTAGATTCAAATATTTCTTTTTAAGTATGATCGTAGCACTTGCCATTGGATGTAACCCGGAAGATGGAGAAGATGGGGCTATAGGGCCCCAAGGAGAAAAAGGCATACAGGGAGCACAAGGCCCCCAAGGTGAGCAAGGGGAAAAAGGCACAGCCAATGTCATGTATAGCGCTTGGCTAGATCAAGACTTTAGTTGGATCGACAATGATAAATTTAAGGGTATGCTTGTAGATGAAAGTAGGTTGACGAACGACTTTTTCAACCAAGGTGGTATTGCACTTGGGTTTTTTAGATTTCAGGAACGGGTTCAAGAAAATTTACCCTACGAATCCTTCAACCGAAATACCCGAAGAAGTATGACCGCAATCTCTTTTGAAGATCGAGGAGAGGTACTATTTTCTCTAGAAAGTACAGACGGCACAGACCTTACTGAAGACGAAGTTAACGGTGTTGGGGCCACTATTCAGGCACAATTTAAATATGTGCTTATTCCTGGGGGTACTTTATTAACAGGACGCTCCCAGCAACTAGATTTCGAAAAAATGACCTACTATGAAGTAATGGATCATTTTGGTCTTGATTACTAGGCACTCCCACATAACAAACCGAGGTAATAGCCTCGGTTTTTTAATGTCTGGTTGTTAACCTTTTTACTGATCTGTCATAAAACAGTATAACTATTAAATTTAGGATTATGAAAACTACAGTTAAATTGAAGCATTTTTTTCTAAGCGTGCTAGTGATATGCGCCATAGGATGTAACCCAGAAGATGGGGAAGATGGTGCCATGGGGCCAGCTGGCCAGCAAGGAATTCAGGGGGAGGCTGGTGAAGACGGTCAAAATGGCAATGCCAATGTGGTTTCCGTATTATTGGAAGACCAAACCATTGAAAACGGGGACAATATTTATGAGCTACCCGAACTCACCCAATCTATATTTGATACAGGGGTTGTTCTTGCCTATGTAACAGTCACCGGAAACAACTACTGGGAAACGTTGCCCTTATCACTTGGAGGTAGTATTATATTGGAAATTGATCGCATCGAGGTAGGCAAGTTAACTCTTAAAGCAACCTTTACACAATCGAATCTACGCCTTCGTTTCATCTTTATTGAAAGCAGCGCCCTCGCTGGTAAAATAACTACAAAAAATATAGAAAAAATGACCTATGAAGAAGCAATGAATCACTTTGGCCTTGCCCATTAGGAAGTAGTTTACTGAACCGAAAACCGAGGTCAACACCTCCGTTTTTTTTGTCTTCTTGTTAACCTTTTTAACATGCTCACATTAAAGAGCGTAACTAAAACCTTATAATTATGAAAACTAAAATGAAACATAATATGCTCATGTGTATCGCCTTGGCTATTTCAATAACCTCCTGTTCCAAGGAAAGTGAAACACAAACTGATTACCCTGAATCACAGAAAGAACTAAGTATGTTCCAAGGCAATGAAATTGAGGATACGTCTTTTAGTGCCGAGACTCCAAAAGATAATCGTTTGATTATTGATGATTTCAAATCAGGTCCCTTAGACAAACTGACATTTGAAGATGCCAGCGCAATTAGGCATATTCAAGAAGGAGGTACTATTATTGGTAGATTTAGACAGTTATTTTCAAGAGTAAATCGAAATCCTTTTCAACAAAATATGCAACTTGGCGTTCAAGACGGGTTGCTGGTTATGACCTATGCCTACGATACCAGGGGAACTACCTACTTGAACTATGGGGTTGACCAAAGTGGTTTGGCCCCGCTTAATCTTCGTTTGGAAGACGAAAATTACACCGTTTTAAAAGTTCGGTTTGCGGCAAAAAGCACCATTAACGGTATTTATGTTTCTATGTTTACAGGAACTTCTAGAGCAGTTTACAGCACTCATGTTCCGGCACGCGAAGGTGTAATGGACGTTACTATTCCATTAAATGAACTTGAAATAATAGCCGATGATTTCGATTTAAATCAGGTAGACTATATACGCTTTCAGTTCGATTCTCGCAGCAAGACCGGCTGTTCTATGGCGGTCGACGAAATTTGGTTCGAATAACACAAAAATACTCAAAACAAAAACCGGGGCTTGAACTCCGGTTTTTTTTGGTCATCATGTTAACCTTCTAGAGATTCTATCACTAAGTAGTATAAATTAATAGATAACATTATGAAAACAATTTTCAAAAATTTTAGAGGTATACTATTTGTACTTATCATGGTATGTGCTTCCTGCACCAAGGAAGGCCCTATGGGCGCAATAGGGCCAGCAGGGACACAAGGCGAACAAGGGGTTGCTGGGCAAGACGGAGTAGATGGTCAAAATGGTATGGATGGTGCCGACGGCGCAGATGGGCAAGATGCCGAATTCAACCCCATATTCTTTAAGGTTCGCGGAAATGGTTTTGCCGTCAAAGACTTAGATGGTGGCACCACCATTGAAACCGATATTTGGGATATTGTGGAGTTTGATACGGCCAACGGGTTTAACAGCACCACCAAACGGTATACGATACCAGAAACCGGATACTATTTTTTACAAGGCTATGTGCGCCAGTCCAATACCGTTACCAGTGCTTTTTTTAGAATACATTTCAATATCGATAC
>CALLVX010000174.1 GCA_938010765.1 uncultured Flavobacteriaceae bacterium
ATAGTGATCTGTGCCTTGACATCTATGACAAACAACACCTTGCAGGTCTCGTTGCTCTTTAAAATGCAATCTACAACTTTGTTCATCTGTAAAATGTACCCCAAAAGAAAATATATCCATATTTAACTATAATATTATCAATTAAATATACGAAATTATATTGAAATTAGGGGTGTTTACGGACATACAAAACTATAAATATCATTTTGCATTCTGTAGCGAGTATTTAAATTACGGAGGAGATCTCGATTACTTCAATAATCACAATTATACTATAAGTCAAAAACGTCGTTTTTTGCTTGGCAACCTCAACCATTTTAAGAGTCAAAGTCGCTATAGTCTCGAAATTGCCGCCACCGATGCTATGGAACAAGCATCAATAGAACGTTTATATAAGCTAGTACAGCGGCATACTTTTATAAAAAGCGATCTTACTTTTCTATTGAACAGTAACCGATTACAACAAGAGGCAGGCAGTCTCAAGACCTTGGTGCCAATTTTGTACCCCTCTGACATATATAAACAACTCGATTACCAAGCAATCAGCAAATTCAAAGGTCGTGGGATGGTGCGATTTATCACCGATTTTGAAAGTGAGAAAGGTGAGATACAACCAAATGATATTATTGTACTGAACGAAACACCCTTGTATCTGCCGGCGGTCTCCGGAATTATCGTATCGGAATTTCAAACTCCTCTAAGCCATTTAACAATTTTAGGGCAAAATCGTAAAATTCCTATTGCCGCATATAAGAAAGCGTTTCAAGATGAACATATATCGAAACTCAACGGGCAGTGGGTTCAGTACGAAGTAAAAAGCGATACTTTTTTAATTAGTACCAGTAAAAAAGAGTATTCCAAAAAAAGGAAGAAAAAACGAATAAAAATAGGCCATGATCTTTCGGTAGATTCTTTAGTGGGGGTTACACATTTAAACAAACGATCATCAATTTTCGCAGGTAACAAAGCGGCTAATTTTGGGCTTTTGCACCAATTAAGCAAAAAGGCGGCTTTTAAAACTCCAGAAGGTGCTTTTGCAATTCCGTTTTACTTTTACGATCAACATATGCAAAATGCCGGGGGAGCTGCTTTTCTTGATAAAATCACACTTTTAAACTCCAAAACCAATCAAGATTCAATCCGCATCATATTAAAGCAGCTAAGAAGCAGCATTAAAAAAACACCTCTTAACAGACAGTTCCTCGGCACTATTGAAAAAAGAATCGCCAAAACGAATGGTACTGGCAGAATGCGCTTTAGATCATCAACCAATGCCGAAGATACCAAGGGGTTCTCAGGAGCCGGGCTTTACACTTCTAAAACTGGCATATTGGACGACCCAAAAAAAACAATCGAAAAAGCAATAAAAAAAGTATGGGCCAGCCTCTGGTCTTACAAAGCCTTTGCGGAAAGAACCTACTTCGATATCCCACAAAAAGAAGTATACATGGGAATTCTTGTTCATAGGGCATTCCCCAACGAGGTCGTTAATGGTGTGGCCATCACCAAAAACCTATATCGAAAAAATGCACAAGGCTTCGTTGTAAATGCCCAATTAGGGAATGAGAATGTGGTGGCTCCAAACCCTGAAACGACCAGTGATCAATTTATTTGCTACCCCGACCAGGCCGATACATTGTATAAAAACACAATCGATATAATCACTACTTCTAGTCTTAACAATGGCAGTCTGACCATGTCGCAGAAAGAAATAGAACATTTGGCAAATCAGTTGGCCTTGGTTAAGAAGTATTTTCGCCAAAAAAAATACCGATCAAAAACGTATATAGACCTCGGCATTGATGTGGAGTTCAAACTCGACGGTATTAATCGACAACTCTATATAAAACAGGCAAGAATATATAATGATTAAATACTTGTTAGTTGTCTATAATTGTTATTTGTCATCCCTATGAATACCAAACCAAATGAAAAGACTTGCGATTACCTTGCTTGCTATACTTGCTATAAGCTGTAGACCGCATATTTTCAAAGAAAAATAGACCAAAGAAACCGCCTTGGAAAGTTACATTGCACGGTTTGAAACCTAGAAAAGGGGATTTTGATATTAAAGTAACCCGCCGACATTCTCCAAAGGTCGCCGACAGGTTTTATTAACTTTTGTAAATCATTCTTTTTTCGACAAGGGCCTTTTTTACCGTGCCTACCCTAATTTTATTGCCCAGTTCGGCAGCACCGATTCAACGAAACTTAATTTATGGCAAACAAGCAAGGTTCCCGACGAGCCTGTTTTAAAGTGCAATTCCAAAGGCACCTTAAGTTTTGGAAGAGGAGGACCTCAAAGCAGGGGCACCGATCTTTACATCAACCTAAAGGAAAATACATACCTCGATACGATCAACTTTCAATAGGTAACTGGTTTTCCGTCTTTTGGACAAGTAATCAAGGGGATGGAGGTTATAGAATCGCTCTACTCGGGCCATGACGACAAGACAATGGACACGTTGAATTTAATGTATTCCAACAAAGCCGAATTTTTAAAAAAACTTCCGGTTCTCGACGAAATTGAGCAAGTATATCTCTTGGGAAACTGAAAATCTACAAAGAAAAGTCAGGGAACGCTTATTCAGCCCGAGCATCGGCTCCTCTAAATAAATAGACCAAAATGCCGAAACCGTTGCCCAAAGCGATGCTTATATAGTGGGGTACGGCAAAAATAGCTTCGTAGATAGTACCTAGTATTAAACCATATTGCGCAACACAGGCTCTTCCGATATAAGACATACGCCACCAATGTCTGGTTGTCTTACCTACGCTACCGTCGCTATAAACCTCTCTACCTGTTATGTATACGCATTTCAAATGATCGCGCAACGTACAGCGGTTTACGATACGTGTTCCTTTTCTAAAGCGATTTTTTTCCTTTTCCATACCGAAAAAATTGTTTTTTCTGCCTCAAACGATCAGGGCGTAGTACTCGATATCTGTAATAATTTGCCGTTGTAGAGTTTGTTGCCGTTTAAAGCAAATTCTTTGATATAGGTCGCCATCTCCAAAGCGGTTACCGGTGCCTGGTATCCTGGAAAAGCCTCTTCAAGCATTTCGGTCTGCACTGCTCCCAGGGCCAACACGTTAAAAGATGGGCCTGTTTCTTTAAATTCTTCAGCCCATAATTCGGTGAGTGTGATTACCGCAGCTTTACTAGAACTATAGGCTGAAAGCCCTGGGAATTTCATACTACCTTGTACTCCGCCCATTGAGCTTACAGTGACTACATGACCGGTTTTAGGCATTCGAGGCACCACAAGTTGTGTGACAGCGGCAACACCAAAAACATTCACGCGATATACCTCCTCAAAAGCTACCATATCTGTTTCCAAAAAGGGCTGGTTCAATAACTTTCCGGCATTGTTGATCAATACATCGATCTTCGAAAAATCTGTTTCTAGGAACATCGCCAATTTCTTCATATCCGCAGCATCGGCGAGATCAAAAGAAAATGTTCTGATATTTTCATGTTTTAAATCGGCAATGGGCCTCTCATTTCTAGAAAGCGCCAATACCTGATGCCCTTCATCGGCAAAAAGGCGGGCCATTTCGAACCCTATTCCCCTACTCGAGCCTATAATAAGAATGGTAGCCATTAGTTGTATTTAATTTCTTTAGTAGGTGCATTTACAATTCCTTCCATAACCGGTATCCCTTTGTTCACAACTCTTGCCATATGTTCAAAATCCATTTTATCAGCCTCGTCCCCTACCTTATGGTAATGGTCAAAATTGGTAAAATCGAAAGTGCTATAGGTTTGGGAAGGCACATTGAACGACGTATGGAAGGGATAATTATCGGATCTTTTAAAGAGACTGTATTCTTTTGCTTTTGGCAGAAAACCAGCAAAGGTAATATCTGAATAACTATTGCTAATCTCGGCCATGTTAGAGAGTTCATACCCAGACATATATAATAGGTGGTCTTTACCAACCATCGGTACTCCCACCATTTCAAAATTGAGCATCACATACAAATCGAGGTTTTGAGCCTTTAATTTTTTTGCAAGATGTTCCGACCCCAGTAACCCCTGCTCCTCGGCACTGAAAAGCGCAAAAATAATACTGCGTTTGTTGCTCTTGGTTGTACCAAAATAACGGGCCAGCTCTATGACCGTGCTGGTTCCGGTGGCATTATCATTCGCGCCATTGGCAATTTTATCCGCACCATCGCCATTTACCATACCAATATGATCATAATGGGCACCGATTATCACGTACTCATTCTTAAGAATGGGATCTGAACCTTCTACGACACCAACCACATTGTACGCAATCTTTTTAAAATTGGACAAGGTATCCCGATAGCTGGTAAAGTAGGGCACCACACCATTATTCTTAAAGGTAGTTTCAATATAATCGGCTGCTTTCGCGATACCTTCACTACCAGAATCGCGGCCTTGCAATTCATCTGAGGCCAAGAAGTTTACGTGTGTACCTATTAATTCTGCATTTGTAAATTGCTCTCTGGTAGCGGCGGTTGGTAATACTGCAATTATCGTTTCTTTGTTCTTGACTGCGCCCTCTTCAGTCGTTTCTACCACGCTTCCTTTAACACCATCCGGACCCTGCGGTATGCTAGTTGCATCGGTTTGCTTTAATTGACTGCTACCACAAGCAAAGCAGAGGGTTGATAAAAGAACTACAAATTGTTTTTTCATAATGATATTCTTAGGTCCTAAAGATAAAAAAAGCATCCCTAACTATTAGGGATGCTTTGATATGTTTAAAAGGAAATTACCTTTCCAATGAGCTTGAACGTCAAAGCGTTTTATGCCAACATTGTCACCGGATGCTCTAAAAACGCCCTAAGCGTTTGGAGGAACTGCGCTCCCACGGCACCATCTACCGTTCGGTGATCACAGGCCAAAGTAACCTTCATTGTATTACCAACTACAATTTCCCCATTCTTGACAACCGGTTTTTGAACGATTGCCCCAACAGACAAAATAGCTGAATTTGGCTGGTTAATAATCGAGGTGAATTCTTGGATACCGAACATTCCCAAATTGGAAACGGTAAAGGTGCTTCCTTCCATTTCGGGTATCGTCAACTTTTTATTCCTTGCTCTTCCTGCCAAGTCTTTCACTGAGGTGCCTATCTGGGTAAGGCTCATCTGATCGGTAAACTTAACTACGGGCACAACCAAACCTTCATCAACGGCTACGGCCACCCCAACACTAATATGGTGATTGTATCGCGTCGTATCACCATTCCAGGTGGTATTTACCTGCGGGTGTTTTTTTAACGCCATTGCACATGCCTTCACCACCATGTCATTGAAAGAAACCTTCGTTTCTGGCAAATTATTGATCTGCGCACGTGCCGCTTTCGCACTATCCATATCTACTTCTATAGTCAGATAAAAGTGAGGCGCAGAGGTCTTGGAGTTCACCAATACCTTGGCAATGGTCTTTCGCATTTGCGAATTCTTCACTTCCTCGCTGCCTTCTTCTCCCATTGGCAGTTGTACCGATGGGGCGGCAAGTATATTCGAATCTGTTTTAGGCTCTGAAACTGGCGTTGATGGTGTTACCACCGTGGCAGGTTGGTAGTTCTCTATATCTTTCTTTACGATTCTACCGTGATCACCAGAACCTGTTACCTGGGAAAGGTCGATCCCCTTATCCGAGGCTATTTTCTTAGCTAATGGAGACACAAAAATTCGTTGACCATCATGAGTTACTTTGACATCCGCGGTCGGTGTTTCTGCTACCTGTTCTTCTTTTACCTCGGCAACAACAGTTACTTTTTCGCTAGTTGGTTTTATATTTAACACGGCATCTACATCGGTGCCTTCCGGTCCGATAACTGCCAAAATAGCATCTACAGGAGATGATTCCCCTTCTTGAATTCCTATATACAATAAGATACCCGAGTAGAACGATTCGAATTCCATCGTAGCCTTGTCGGTCTCAATTTCGGCAAGAATATCACCTTCTTCGACCGCATCGCCTACTTTCTTAAGCCAGCTTGCTACGGTACCTTCTTCCATGGTATCACTCAAACGCGGCATCGTGATCACCTCGACACCTTCTGGTACTTCTATCGAAGAACTTGTTTCGGTCGTCTCTTGTACTTCTTCTTGCGGAGCAGCAATTTCCTCTGCGGGTGCGGCACTGCTGTTCAACAAGCCTGAGATATCTTCCCCTTCGGTTCCGATAATGGCCAATAGCGAATCAACCGGAGCACCGTCTCCTTCCGCTATGCCAATATGCAAAAGCGTTCCCTCGTGAAACGATTCAAACTCCATGGTCGCCTTGTCGGTTTCGATTTCCGCCAAGATATCACCTTCTTCTATTTTATCCCCGACCTGCTTCAACCACTTGGCTACGGTACCTTCTTCCATGGTATCGCTCAAACGGGGCATATTGATTACTTCTGCCATCTACTTAAAGTTTATGTGGTACAAAAGGAAAATCTTCCTGTTCGTAAACCATGTCGTATAATTGTTGCACAGGTGGGTAGTCCGATTCTTCTGCAAACTTTTCGCATTCAGCTACCGTTTCCTTTACTTTTTTTGCAATCTCCTTAATATCCTCTTCGGTCGCATACTTGTTTTCTAGCAAGATATCACGTATTTGGGTAATAGGATCTATTTTTTTGTACTCTTCTACTTCTTCCTTGGTTCGGTAATGCTGCGCATCTGACATGGAGTGTCCGCGGTATCGATAGGTCTTCATTTCCAAGAAGGTCGGCCCCCCTCCACTGCGTGCCCGTTCGATCGCCTTGCTCATTTCCTTGGCAACTGTTACCGGATCCATACCATCTACAGGGCCACATGGCATTTCATATCCTAGACCCAGTTTCCATATCTCTGTTGAGTAGGAAGTACGGGCTACGGAAGTTCCCATAGCATACCCATTGTTTTCACAAACAAATACGACGGGTAATTGCCAAAGCATCGCCAAGTTAAAGGTTTCGTGTAGTGAACCTTGTCGTACGGCCCCATCTCCCATATAGCAAATGGTCACATTATCTCGTCCGGCGTATTTATCGCCAAAGGCCATTCCCGCCCCTAGTGGTATCTGACCTCCCACGATTCCATGTCCGCCATGAAAACGATGTTCTTTCGAGAAAATATGCATAGAGCCGCCCATACCTTGAGAGGTACCAGTTACTTTACCGTATAACTCGGCCATCACCTTTTTAGGATCAACACCCATACCAATGGGTTGTACATGATTTCGGTAGGCTGTAATCATTCGGTCTTTTGTCAAATCCATCGCGTGCAACGCGCCTGCCAAAACAGCCTCTTGCCCGTTATATAGATGAAGAAAACCTCTTACTTTTTGCTGAATATATACAGCCGCCAGCTTGTCCTCGAACTTACGCCAAAACAGCATGTCTTCATACCATTTTAGATATACCTCTTTGGTAATTTTTTCCATTGATCACTTCTTAATTTCTGTCAAAAATAAATTATCGACCACTCCCGTAATCACTACTATACTGAAGTAGACAAAAATACATATTAAATCAGAAGTGAAAAAAATTTGAAGTAAAAGGTTTGTATAAAAAAAGTGACGCAGAAAACGAATAAAAACAAGCTTGTGATATTCTTTTACAAACGCTTTAAATAACTATAAAAAACTGTCATTAAAAGCCAATGGCAACAAATCGGCAATTGAATCACATTGCAACACTTTGCCCGTTTCTCCCATCATCAAAATTTTTATGGGAGCCCCTTGTTTCAATTCATACTCAGAAATAGATTGCCTGCAATTACCACAAGGTGCCGCGGGCCTATCAACGATATATTTTTTGGAAGTTGCCGTAATTGCTATAGTTTTGATCCGTTCACCTGGATAAGTAGCTCCTGCATGATAAATTGCCACTCGCTCTGCACAGAGACCTGAGGGGTAGCAAGCGTTCTCCTGGTTGTTTCCAATAACCACTGCGCCATTCTCAAGCACCAAAGCTGCACCCACTTGAAACTGGGAATAGGGGGCATAGGCATTTTTTCGCGCTTCTACTGCTTTCAAAAGTAACTTCTTATCGTCTTGCGGAAGTTCTTCGAGGTCATCAAAAATGGTTAGTTCAAAAGAAAGGTTTTGTTTATGCATACTTACAACATTGGTACTTACACGGTGGTAGCGCATCGAGGTTGGTATCGACAAGTTAAATGTACCATTTTTAAAGCGCACTTGTCAATACAAATAGTTGCAAATTAAAAAACCCTGACACTTCGGTCAGGGTTTTTTAATTTGTTTCCTTGATTTACTCGATAATCGAGATTTAAATACTCCGAGACTTGCCCTGAGCTAGTTTACTAGTCATTAAACATCTCGTCTCCCAAGTTGAATGCAAGTGAGAAACGCAATGAATTCTCCAATGGGTTCTTTACCTGAGAGGTTGAGAACAAATACGAAAGGTCTATTTGCACAATATTAAACTTGAAGCCAGCTCCAAGTGTAAAGAACTTTCGCGCTCCTTTTTCCTCACTTTCATTAAAGTACCCTGTACGTACCATGAATGCATCTTGGTAGGTGTACTCTGCACCAAGTGACCATGTAAACTCTTTCAACTCCTCACCAAAACCATCGGGAGCATCTCCAAAAGATTGGAATATTCCGCTGAAGAAACCTATTTGCTGGTACTGATCATTGTCAGAGGCATCTATATCCCCATCGTTGTCGAAATCTTTAGGGGTCGGCACTAATAATTTGTTGAATTCTGAAGTGAAAGCAATCGTATTGTCCTGGTCTAAAATCAAATCGAAGCCAAGTCCCAATCCTAAATTAGTAGGGAGAAAGTTTTCCTGACCACCTTCATCGTATTGCACTTTACCACCAACATCGGAGATATTGAAACCGGCTCTCCATCGCCCGTCAAAACTACTATATGCTATTTCTCTTGAGCGGTAATATCCTGCCACATCAACTGCAAAAGCTCCAGCTGCTCGCGAATTATTTCCTTCGGTAGGGAATCGCAATTGAGAACGAATATAACGCCCCGCCACACCCATCGAGAAAGTAGGGCTCAACTTAAGAGAGTAGGAACCATCTATCGTAAATTCATTCGGTTTCACCCTAGTTCCCTGCTCTTCGATAGTCTGTCGCAATTCTATTTCTCCAAGGGTAAAATAGCGAAGCCCAATGGCAAAAGCACTTTGGTCATCTATTTTATTGTAGTAGCCAGCACTCAACAAGCCGATATCCTTAATAACACTTTCCAAATACGGTGTATAGCCTACTGAAATACCCATTTTACGTTCTGCGAAAGCAAACTTGGCAGGGTTCCATTGTTGTGAATATGCATCGGTAGAGGTGGCAACACCCATATCTCCCATACCTGCAGACCTAGCATCAGCGGCTATTGTAAGAAATGGCACTGCGGTGGTAATTACCCGGTTGTTATCTTGTGCTGCTAATTTTGTTGAAAAAGCAAATAGTATAAGTATTGCTAATTTTTTCATTCGTTCCATATAAAGGTTTAGTTTTTCAAAAGGTATCAAACAAAGAGATTTCTCCCCAAAAAATTTGGTGATATTACATGGTAAACGGGCATTTTTAGAATATCTTATATATAGGTAGCAATATTTTTATGTTCAAATGGTACTTTTTTAGATGTGTATTGCTTTTTTTTCAAAAAATAAACTTTATACTCTTATTATTAAATAAACCCATGGGTTATACAATGTCATTTAGAGTTCAAGAAAACCGAGTACTCGATAATATTCTAGGTTTTATGCCGTTATCCCTTTAAACCTACGTATCGGACGTATAAATTCGGAATGTGTCGGGAAAAATTTTTTAGCACATAAAATATTATGCCCGAATTGCCGTTTTATAAGCCGAAAGTGACATAAAACTATAAAAAACAAACTCGAACTGCCCAAAACCTGCAATTCGAACATTTGAACTCAAGTCCTAATTATGAAAAAACAGTTTATCAAAGTTGTACTTTCTTGTGCGGTAGTCGCAGGCGGCTTTACAGTTACCAGCTGTAAGAAGTCTTCTGGCTCCAAAGATGTATCCAGAGCGACCGGATGGAAAATTAACGCCAAGGAAGGTGGTTTCCAATACAATACGGATTTCAAAGAACAAGAAACGGCTCCAGGTCTTGTATTTGTTGAAGGAGGTACATTTACCAAAGGAAAGGTACAGGACGATGTAATGCACGACTGGGATAATACCCCTACCTCGCAGCATGTTCAGTCTTTCTACATGGATGAAACTGAGGTAACCAATGTAATGTATCTGGAATACTTAGATTATCTGAAGAGTGTATACCCTCCAGAAAATCCTATGTATACCAACATTTATAAAGGTGCGTTGCCCGATACTTTGGTATGGAGAAACCGTTTAGGATTTAATGAGACAATGACCAATAATTACCTTAGACACCCTGCCTATGCAGAATATCCCGTAGTTGGTGTTAACTGGATCCAAGCGACTCAATTTGCTGAATGGAGAACAGACCGTGTTAATGAAGTTCTTTTGGAAAGAGAAGGGTATTTGGCAAAGGACGCCAAGTATAAAGCGGCTACTGGTGAAGTGGGCGGTACTTTTAGCACCGAAGCCTATTTGAACAGACCTGAATCTGTTTATAACGGTCAAATTGATTCACTTCAGGGAAAACAGAAAAAAGACAGTGTAAATACGTTCGCTAAAAGAAGTAGCGGTGTAATCATACCAGAATATAGACTCCCGACAGAAACTGAGTGGGAGTATGCGGCCCAGGCCAATCAAGGTACTCGAGAGTATAATAACTACCGCGGTAGAAAGAAATATCCATGGGAAGGCGATTATACTAGAAATGGTAACAGAGTAGGTCGTGGTGATCAACTTGCCAACTTTAAACAAGGTAAGGGTGATTATGGCGGAATCGCCGGATGGTCAGATGACGGTGCCGATATTACCGCACAAGTAATGTCTTACAAGCCAAATGATCTTGGTCTTTATGATATGGCAGGGAACGTTGCCGAATGGGTAGCTGATGTTTATAGACCTATCGTAGATGATGAGATAAGTGACTTTAACTACTACCGTGGAAATATATACATGAAAACGGCTATCGGAGAAGATGGTAAGGTGAATATCTTAAGAGATAGTGTTATGTTCGACACGTTGCCTAACGGCAAGGTAGTAGCTGTTAACCTACCAGGAGAAATTAAAATGGTACCTGTTGACGAAAACGAAACCTATTTAAGAACGAACTTCGACTCTAGTGATAATAGAGGTTATAGAGATGGTGACCCGGGATCCTCAAGATTCTATGACAGATTTAGTGATGAAGATGATGAAGATGAGACCAACAAAAAACAGATGTATGACTCTCCAAAACATAAAGTAGAGCGTGACTCTGTCGGTAACATGAATCGTCAATACGATAAATCGAATAACAGAACCTCATTGATCAATGATGAAGTTCGTGTATTCAAAGGAGGTTCGTGGAGAGATAGGGCCTATTGGTTAGATCCCGCACAAAGAAGATACTTGCCACAGTATATGGCTACCGACTACATCGGGTTTAGATGTGCCATGTCTAGAGTAGGTTCTAAATCAAAAACAAAAAACAAGACCCCACGGGGAAAGAAAGCGAAATAAGCTTCAATAATATCATGTTATAAAAAAAGTCCTGGCTATATAGTCAGGACTTTTTTTATATTTTTGTTTTATGACCATAGCGCGCCTTCATCAAGTCTTTTTAGACTACCCCATTATCTCGACCGATACCCGAAAAATTGAAAAAGACAGTATTTTCTTTGCGCTTAAAGGTGCAAATTTCAATGGAAATTCTTTTGCTTCCGAGGCACTTGCGAAAGGAGCCGCTTACGCAATAGTAGACGAAGACGAATACGCGGTTACAGACCGTATCATATTGGTTTCCGATGTGCTTATAGCGCTTCAGGAGCTTGCCACTTTTCATCGGAATCACTGTAGTGCAAAAATCATCGGACTAACAGGGAGCAATGGCAAGACGACCACCAAGGAATTAATCTATTCCGTAGTATCCAAAAGTTATAAAACCATTGCAACCAAGGGCAACCTTAACAATCATATCGGAGTTCCTCTGACTTTACTTTCTATACGGCCCGAAACCGAGATTGCGGTCGTAGAAATGGGCGCCAATCATCAAAAAGAAATCGAATTCTTAAGTAATTTGGCGCAGCCCGATTTTGGATACATCACCAACTTCGGAAAGGCGCATATTGAAGGGTTCGGCAGCAAGGAAGGTGTGATTAAAGCTAAAAGCGAGCTCTATGATTATTTGATTTCAAATCAGAAATCGGTTTTTTTGAATGCCGATGACCCCATTCAACTTGAAAGGCTAAAAACCTACATCAACAAGTATGGGTTTAGTTCACAACAACAGCAGTTTTATAAAATCTCATTTTTAGGGGCAAACCCATTCGTGCAGTTGCAGGTAGAGAAAATGACGATACAAACCCAATTGATAGGGAGTTATAATTTCACCAATTGCTGTGCTGCCATTGTGATGGGCAAATATTTTAATGTACCATTAAAAATGGTCAAAGAGGCTTTGGAAAACTACAAACCAGAAAACAATCGTTCGCAGCTCATCGAAAAGAAGGGCCATCAGATTATTTTAGATGCCTACAATGCCAACCCAACCAGTATGAGGGCGGCCTTGGAAAATTTGAAGGCTATGAAAACCCAAAGTAAGACAGCTATTTTAGGAGATATGTTCGAGCTAGGGGACACCGCCGAAGCAGAACACCAGCAGATTGCCGAACTAGCCGCCGGCATGAATTTTACGCTCGTTATCTTGGTTGGAAACAACTTTCACAAAACAATCACCAATCTACCCAAGTTCGCGTCTTTTGAGCAACTTGCAGATTACCTTAAGGAACAGCCACTAGAAAACAGTAATTTACTTATCAAAGGCTCGCGTGGCATGGCCTTAGAACGTGTACTCGATTTGTTATAAACTTATTGAATGGTTTTGGTAACACTACCACAGCCAAGCATACTATCCCCGAAATACGGATTGCGTATCTCATTCTGAAAACTGATCCATGAAGCCCCTTTATTAGCGTCTGCCATAGGACAGTATTGTACATAAATAGGTTGATCTAAATCGCTAAACGAGGAGGCAATCGCGACCATATTTTCCGAAAGTGATTTAAAAACTTTTCGTTGTCCTTCTAAATTTGAAAAATCTGAAATTTGATGAAGATTTTCTTTGATTTTTTTCAGATGAGATTGCGTTGTTTCCTCCAGCAGCGCATCCTCTATTTCTATTACGGCTTCTGCCGCCAACTTTGCATAGGTAATGACATCGTTGGAATTGGAAGCGACCAACGCATCTTTTAAGGCAGCATACCTATTAATGACCTCGGTAAATTTCGCTTTGAAATCACCTTTGAAATTCATTCCTCCGTCTGGTAGAATTGGAATATCATTCGCTTGTGTCATCATCGATGTTTTTCCTTGCAGTTGGGCAGCAGCATCTACGGTAAAAGTACCATTGGTCACTACTTCATCTCCTGGTGAAAGGCCATCCAGTACTACATACGCATCGCCTATTACATTTCCCAGGGTAACTTCGGTCATTTGAAAAACTGTCTTTATTGGATCAGGCTTCACATACACTAATGAACGTTTCCCGGTCCATAAAACAGCCGATTTGGGAACTGTTAGTACTTGCTCGGAAAGGTCGACCGCCACGGCACCCTTAATAAACATTCCTGGTTTTAAAAACCCTTCTTTATTTGTCAAAGTGGCACGCACGGCAACTGTTCTATTCGTTGCATCGAGGACTGGATCAATAAAAGCAATTTTGGCCTTAAACTGTTTTCCATTAAAGGTATCGGAACCAATTTGAATCTCTTGTCCTCTTTTCAATAAAGGCAATTGATTTTCATACGCATCAAAAACGGCCCAAACACTATATAGATTTGATACTTTGAAAAGGGGATCTCCTTGTTTATAGAAATTGCCTTCCGACGCCATTACTTCAGTGACCGTTCCCGAAACATCGGCAACTATCGGAAAATTGGAAATCGGTTTTCCCGTTTTCAAGACTTGGCTTATTTGGGCATCGGTCATACGCCATAAACCAGAGGCGTTTCTTGCTTGATCAAATAGCTTTTTATGCGTTTCCTTGTACGAGGCGGAAGTCAACAGCTGATCTTGAGCCGTATACATTTCAGGGGCGTAGATGACGCCTATTTTTTTTCCTTTTTTGATATACTGCCCAACATAGTTAATGTTCAAGCTTTCAATGCGTCCATCAAAAATGCTCGTTTGCACCGCATCGGTTTGTTCGTTCGAACGTATCTTTCCAGAGAGTACTAAGGTGTTTCCTTCCAAATCGCCCACCCCAATTTCAGTTGTTTCAATATTTGCCAAGGCGATGGCCGTTTCCGTCATCTGAAATTGATGTGATCCAGTACTGCCTTCCCCATAGGCTACCGTCAAATCCATTCCACATAAAGGGCACTTCCCCATTTCCGATTGTTGAATTTGTGGATGCATGGCGCAGGTATATTGCTGTTCTCCGTTAACAGTCATATCATGCTCATGGCCTTTTGTTGTTTCTTGACCTCCAGCGCTCAGATATCCTATCAATAGTCCCCCGATCAGCACCACTACATACCCTCCATATTTTTTGAACAACTCCATCTTATTCCTTATTGCTAATTCGTTTTAAAGCGGCTTCAGCCCGCCAACTAAACAATACCGGTACGACAAAAAGTGAAATCAAGGCAACCAACATTCCTCCAAAACCAGGAATCGCCATTGGAATCATAATATCGCTACCACGCCCACTCGCCATTAAAATAGGCAGCATTGCCAACAAGGTCGTTGCCGTGGTCATTAAACAGGGCCGCAACCGTTTTTTTCCTGCCTCCAATACGGCATTTTGAATGGCCCGAACATCTTTGGGCATTTTTTTATCGAAACTTTGTCTTAGGTAAGTAGCCATTACTACGCCGTCATCGGTAGCAATTCCGAAAAGTGCAATAAAGCCTACCCACACCGCTACGCTTAGGTTGATCGTTTTCACATTGAATAGGCTTCGTAGGTTAAAATCCCCAAAACTTATGTTTAAAAACCAAGACTGCCCATACAACCATAATAAAACAAAGCCCCCCGCAAAGGCTACGGCTACCCCTGAAAATACCATTAACGAGATCCCCACCGACCGAAACTGGAAATAAAGTATCAAAAAGATTGCCAAAAGTACCAAAGGTACCACAAATGTGAGCGTCTTCTCTGCGCGCAACTGGTTTTCATATGTACCCGCAAAGGCATAACTTACTCCTTCGGGTCGTATAAGGGATCTGCTCTCCAATCGTTTTTTTATTAGCCGTTGCGCATTTTGCACCACCGCCACTTCTGCAAACCCTTCTGCCTTATCGAAAAGCACATATCCTACAAGAAAACCATCTTCACTTTTAATCTGTTGCGGGCCTTTTTCGTATCGAATTGCTACCAATTCGTTTAAGGGTACAGATACCCCTTCATTAGACAACATATAAACTTTCCCGAGATCTTCGGGGCTTGCTCGAAGTTCGCGCGGGTATCGCACGCGTACGCCGTAACGCTCCCTACCTTCAACGGTTTCTACCAATACTTTGCCGCCCACAGCAACTTCCAATACCTCTTGCACATCTGCTATGTGAATCCCGTATCGCGCTATTTTCTCCCGATCAATATCTATTAGGAGATACGGTTTCCCTACAATCCTATCTGCAAACACTGCTTCTTTCTTAACACCTTCAACTTCTCTTAGTATTGCTTCCAATTGCAGACCGAATGTTTCGATTTCCTTTAAATCCTGACCTTTGACTTTAATCCCCATAGGAGCACGCATGCCCGTTTGTAACATGACCAAACGGGTTTCTATAGGTTGTAATTTTGGAGCACTGGTTACTCCCGGTAATTGTGTTGCTTGGGACACTACTTGCCAAATATCATTTTTATTTCGAATCTCGGGACGCCAATTGCGATAGAAGTCCCCGTTCGATGCTTGTACCAGTTGTACTTTGGCAATACCGCTTCCCGACTTTACAAAATTACCATCAACAGTCTCGAACAAGCCTTTTTCATTCGTTTTAAAACGAATGGGCTTTCCGTCCTTGTCAAGCATGTATTCTGGTTTATAAAAAATGATGTTCTCGTACATAAATAGTGGCGCAGGATCCAAAGCGGAACTTATCCTTCCTGCTTTACCCACTACGGTTTCTATTTCGGGAATAGCGGCCACGGCCATATCTAACTGGGCCAGTACCCGTTTATTTTCACTTACCCCTGCATGCGGCATTGAACTGGGCATCAAAAGGTATGAACCTTCATCCAAAGAGGGCATAAATTCTTTTCCGGTGTTCAACATTATAAAAGCACCAAATACTATTAAGATGGAAGGAATGGACAAAAACAACAACTTGTTCCCTAACGCCCATACTAAAATACGCTCATAGTACTTTTTGAAAAATAGAATGGTTCCCAACACCAGCGCGCAAATGAATCCTACAAAAAGCAGGTTGAAGAACAAATTATTCCCGAAACCAAGAGGGCGCCAATGATAGCCTAATAGAACGACAATGGATAGTATACCCCAATACCGCTGGAACCGATTTTTCTGTTCTTCAGAAATCGTATCAAAATAAGCTAGAAGACCTAAGACTCCAAACCCTACCAGGACGCCACCCGAAAAGAAACCTCGAGCTAAGGCAATACCTCCCAAAATCAGTAGTAGCCCATTAACAATAACTCGAAAAATTCTCTTTAATTTGTTCTTTCCAAAAAGTTGTGCGGCCAAGGGAGGTATTAGAAAAAGAGCCACCACCATCGACGCGGTAAGGGCCGCTGTCTTGGTAAAGGCCAAAGGGGTAAAAAGCTTCCCCTCTGCCCCTGTCAAGGTAAAGACGGGTATAAAACTCACAATAGTAGTGAGCCCAGCGGTAAGAATCGCTCCGGAAACCTCTGTCGTAGCTGTGTAAACAATCGCATCGACCGTTTTACCTGCTGTGTTCTGTTCTAAATGCCTTATAATATTTTCCGATAGAATAATACCCATGTCTACCATGGTACCAATCGCAATTGCAATTCCTGATAGGGCAACAATATTTGCATCTACCCGAAATAATTTCATCGCAACAAAGACCATCATTACGGCAATGGGTATTAAACTAGATACAAGCAATGAAATACGCAGATTAAATAACAATACAATAACAACCAGAATAGTAATCAACAACTCATATGTGAGTGCGTCACCCAAGGTATCCAAGGTTTCTGTGATTAGTTCTGAACGATCATAGAACGGTACAATGGTCAACTTGGAGGTACGACCATCTTTTAAGGTTTTAGAAGGAAGGCCAAATGCAATTTCCTTTATTTTTTTATGTACCTCTTGAATAGTTTCCATGGGATTGGCCCCATACCTGGAGACTACTACTCCACCAACAACCTCCGCACCTTCTTTATCAAGAATACCTCTGCGCTCTGCTGGTCCTAGCACTACATTGGCAATATCCTTGATTCGAACGGGCGTAAAGTTTTCCGTACGAACTTCGGTATTTTCTATATCTTCAATACTCTTTATATAACCAAGTCCCCTTACAAAATACTCTGCTTGATTAATCTCTAAAGTCTTGGCACCGATATCTTTATTGCTTTCACGTACTGCAGTGACCACCTCAGAGAGCCCTACTTGGTATTGCCTCATTCGTTCGGGATTCACATCAATTTGATATTCCTGCACATACCCACCAATAGATGCTACTTCAGAAACCCCTTTTACTCCAGACAAGGCATTTTTTACGTAAAAATCCTGAATACTTCGAATTTCATGAAGGTCCCACCCACCTGTTACGTTCCCTTTCTCATCCCTACCTTCTAGCGTGTACCAAAAAATCTGACCAAGGGCCGTCGCATCGGGGCCAAGAGTCGGTTTCACCCCTTCGGGAAGAAATTTGCTCGGGAAGGAATTTAATTTCTCTAAAAGCCGACTTCGCGCCCAATAAAAATCTACTTCTTCTTCAAAAACCACATAAATACTTGAAAAACCAAACATCGAAGAGCTTCGAACGGTCTTAATTCCGGGCACCCCCAGAAGATTGGAGCTTAAAGGATAGGTAATCTGGTCTTCCACATCTTGGGGCGACCTACCTTCCCATGGGGTATAAACAATTTGTTGGTTCTCACCGATATCGGGAATGGCATCTACGGCGATAGGGCTTGATGGCAACAACCCATTACCAATATCAAATGGAGCATGTATGCCTCCCCAAACTAAAAACAAAACCAATAGCAACCATGCTACCAGTTTGTTCTCAATTAAAAATTTGATGGCCTTATTCAGCATTATTTCCGTTAAAAGGAGACAATCCGTTCGTCGAGAAACTCCCGTATACCTTAACGTTCAAAAGTACTAAATGATTGCGAAGAAAGGGGCGGTATTTGTTTCTTGGGAAGAAAAAAACCTTCTTTTCGCAAAGAAGAGGTGATTAT
Source organism: uncultured Flavobacteriaceae bacterium (assembly GCA_938010765.1). Lineage (GTDB taxonomy): Bacteria > Bacteroidota > Bacteroidia > Flavobacteriales > Flavobacteriaceae > Pelagihabitans. The sequence goes on from CALLVX010000174.1 coordinate 18,440, forward strand.
TTCAAAGAAGTTCGTTCTACAAAATGATTTTTACAATGAAAAAATGTAGAGCGATTAAAAAATAGGGCAGAACATTGTGGACAATTCTACCCCATTATTTATGAAACTAACCAACCTTTATTCTATTTTCCACAACTTCCTTTATAGGGATTACCAATTTACCATCTTCTGTTAGCAGCGTAACGAAAATGGTATCGATTGCTTCAATGGTTCCCTTAGTACCGTTTACAGTAATTTTATCTCCGACCGCAAAGTTCTTACGCGCATAGAATGTACTTAAAATATTCCCCACCATTTCTCTTGAACCGAGACCAAAAGCGATGGCAAAGGCTAAAAGAAAAGCTCCTATTATAAGTGTAAAATTGCTTGTGATAATTGTCGTATCAATACCTGCTTGGTTTAAAGATGTAATCGTAACAAAAATTACTAACAGGTAAAACACAATGCTACTAACCAATTTCGACCCTCCAAAACCCATAGAATTGAAAAGGCCCGCCAGCGCTTTCTTAATCATTTTGGCAGCAAACAACCCTATCATAAATATGACCAAAGCACTAAGTAAAATTGGTAAATACCTAAGAAGGTTGGCTATTTCGGTAGAAATCACGGTCAACTTCATGATATCGGCTGCAGCAATTATGAAAACCAATGTCAACAACCATTTAACAAAGCCTAGTAGTATTTTAGAAATGTTGATCTTTACTTTACTATCTCCAAAAAGCTTCGCATCATTTATTTTATCGGATACCTGATCAATTTTTGCAAGCTTAAGTACTTTTTTAAGCACAAAACGGATAACCTTATTCAAGATCCATCCTACAAGAAGAATAATCAAAGCACCTACGACATTTGGCAATGCCGAAGCGATATCTCTTAAAATCGTACTCAATGATTCGAATACGACATCTTTCCATTTAGTCATTTGTTCCATAGTTTCTCGTTGGGTTTAAGAAAGGTTAATCGATAGATGGGTTTGTTTTGAACATTCCTTCTATCGCGGATTTATAGTTACACGTAAATAGTGATGCCATTTCCATCGCCAATTTTGCCATGGCAACATCATTCATTACCTTACTTTTCATGTCTTCCGGAACTTCTTTTAAAGAACGTTCCATCTCCTTGAACGGGTTCTGTTTTTGATCTGACATTTATATTATTTTATTATATGCTTCAACTAACTTGGCTTTGGCTCTTTTTAATCTCATTTTAACGGCGCTCTCGCCGATTTCCAATAATTCACAAAGTTCCTTTATTGGGATGTCATCCTGATACTTTAGCAATAATAGTTTTTTATCCTCTGCATCTACCATCATCAGTGCCTTTTTAAGCCTGTCGGAACGCATTTCATAAATATTGCTATCATCGACCATTATTGATATACTGGATGTATTCTCAGAAAGTGTGTCCGATTTGTCACTGATTTTTCGTTCTCTATTCCTATTCACATGATTAACACAAAAGTTATAGGTAAAAGAATACAACCAGCTCGAAAACTTTGACCTCCCTTTAAAGCTGCCCAGCTTAATGAACAGCATTAAAAAAACATCTTGCGTAAGATCTTCTGCCTCCTGCTCCGATTTTGAAAAGCCATAGCATTTATTGTATACCATTTTCGCGTATCGGTCGTATAGCATTGCAAACAACATCGTATTGTTGTTCTTCACAATTTCACGAACGAGCTTTTCGTCGGTCATTTTTTCAGCGGTAATTTCCAGCTCCAAAGTTAGTTAGGTTTATCGTTATTTATTTAGACACTAACGGGGAACAAAAGTCACTTAAAAAAAGTAGTTATTTAAAATTAAATGGATTTTGGATAAATAAACAAATAAAAAGACCCCTAAAAGGGGTCTTTTCGAAAAAACCAAAAAAATCAAGGGAACAAAAAATGGTAGTGTTTAGTATTTATCCTTGCTTGGTGTGCTGCTTTCAATTTCATGACCTTTATTAACTAATAGCTCCTCCTCGAACTTCGCCTCGTCCATCGCAAAAAAAGATGGCAAAATGAGACCGAGTGCGATTAAAAAAATTGTGGTGCTAATGAGAAAAAAAAGATTTGGTAAAACATACTCGTTCATAATTAATTCATTAGTGCTTTCTATTTGTTAAGACACTCATACTAAGGTAAAAGTCACATTTAATTTAAATTTTAACATTTATAGCTAAAGAATAGGACGCAACTTAACCCAGTGTTACTGTTATTTCAGTCATTTATTCTATCCGAAAAATTTTGAAAGTGTGCCGCTGAGTTATATCCATCATTTTTTTTGTCGCATTTTTCATTCCGCCTTTTCGTGTTAGCCCTAAAGGCTCTTCCTACTTCATGGGCCACAAAACTCATTGCAATTATAAAAACGGCAACACCGATTAAAATAAAGAAAACAGGAATTATATACTCGATCATTGATTTGTTTGGTTCTAGTAATTAAGACCCAGTTTTTTCGAGAAAGTCACATTTCACTCCCAATTGGGAGTACTACAGGGTGTATATCCCCGAATAGAGATTCAGCTAATCCAAAAAATAGCGCAATCGATACGGAAAAGAATTCAATTTAATGCAAGTGTCAACGAATACAACCTACCCTCAGCCTTTAATCCAAATTTGAGTAATAGTAAATCTATATATGCTAACGTATGTAGTTTTGGGTAAGTTGCCCCCAAGAAGTCGGGGTGACCAACAAACTTTAAAATGATGGGTCGTATTGCTCCGATATCTGTACCTTGACATTTGCAGAAAGGCAAATCGTCCATGGCCAAAAATACTGATGATTGTGGGTCATATTGGATTCGAACCAACGACCTCTGCCCTGTCAAGGCAGCGCTCTAAACCAACTGAGCTAATGACCCTTTTACGGAGGGCAAAAATAGCTAAAAGATTGTATTTAACGAATGGAAAATATAATTAGTTGTGATTGCCAATATTCCGCGATTAATTTCACCAGGTGTAAGTAGGTGGTTCCAATTGATTCATTCGGAGGTACAGATTCGCTTTTGCCCTATGGTTGGCCATATGATCTTGGACATAAAACAAGGCAAAGGCCCTGCTTACCTTATTTCCGCTATGATACATGGTACAAGTTTCATCGAGTTGTGGTTGCCCAATGCTATAAATCACTCTTGTGGTGTATAGAAAACTCTCATTTAATAGGGCGATAATCGCAACCTTACTCATCTGGTTCGCAAAGGGAGTGCTGGGTTTCACCTCCATACCCTGCACATAACGTTGTGTAAGCAATTTTGAAGCAGCGGCTATGTGCACCATCTGCTCGGCAAAGGTTTTGCTAATGGCTGTGGGTCTATACCGATACAGCTCCTCTGGCATCGCTTCTGCAACCGCCAAGCAATGGGAAGTTGCTTCTTCCCATATTGGCAAATACATTCTGGTAAAATCTGTTTTAGGGAGTATCGTATCCTGACTATACAGGCCACACGATAACAAAATAAATAATTGAAAAATATATATTTTCTTAAACATAGTCATGGTTTTTAACTTCAAACTGCCTCTTAAAAAGATGAAATGGCAACAAATTATAACATATATTCAAAATTAGGGCATAATTAATCGTTCATAAGAGCGAGAAATTATTCGGCAATAAAAAAAGGATATTTAGCTAGTTAGAACAACTTATTGAATGACACTCGAGGCCCTCTTTTTAGTATTGGTAGGTTGCTTGCGGGTCTAGGCCTCTTGTTCTTTCAATGCTCCGGAGAAAGTGATAGCTGTGTAGATATCCCTTTTGATATTATAGCGGTATGCGCTAATCTAAAGCTGCATTTCCCGTTCTGGTCTACAACAAATTTGTGGGCACCTAATGGTTTAAAACATCACTTTGAGCATGCTTAAAATCATGATTGATTTCACTTCCCCTACTTTTTCAGATACCTTTGTTGAAGTCGCCCCTCGCGAAATATAGGCTAATAAATGAGTTACTGCACCATTAATAAAATTTCTTGCATAACAGTATTTGACAGGGTCAAAAGATTCCAATAACTCTAGAATTTTAGAATACTTGGTAACGGTGAACAGCGCGGTTTCGTAAAATGGCCCTGCTATTAACGCTTGTTTATTTTGTTACCCGAAATAACTTTTCGTAGTGTACATTCAAAATTTTCAATTTCCGGGTTGTACTTTTATGGTGTTTTTAACCAACACCAGAATTTACACATTTACGGCATAATTTAAAACTTAAGAGTTTCAAACTGGCCCGCATTATCTTAAAAACTTTTTTTTCTGAAAATACCAATTAGTATTTGATAGCCTCTAACATAGCACTGTTTTCAATAGCCATTTCAATGATACAGTTTAGCAAATGCCCATTGAATTTAGTTGAGTCGGTAATTGTCAGAACCCTGTTACCATTGCCTTTTAAATTACCGACCCTCACTATTTTTTTAAGTTTTTCGCTAAGAATTAAGGTTTCCTTTTAGTCGCTTGTCGATTTTCTGTTTGATAACCGTTAAACGCTTCATAACATCCATGATTGAAGCATTCTTTTCTTTATCTTTCTTCCATATCTCATTCAATTCGAGTATGAGTGCCTTGGCCTCCCTAGAGGCAGAAACTCTATCACTTGTGCTCATTCCTGATTTCTTTCGAGACTCAAACTCTTGAACCCTTTCCATTAAATCCATGCCGTACTTATTGTTTACTTTATACTATTTTAAGGCCCAAGTATATAACTATTTATTAAGCTTTACAATTTGTTTCATGATTTCCTCAGCTTCAAACAGCTTTTCATCACTCATTCTTCGATTTGTGTTGGATAATTTGTATGCCTGTTCAGTTAGTTTACTGTATTTCTCTTGAAGTGTTTCCAATTCCGATTTTTTTTTGAATAGTCCGAACATTGTAAAGTCTTGAAATTAATATCCCTAACACTCAGGGTATTACCAAATCTACAAAATGTTTAACTATTTTTATAATTAATTAAACAAAAAAATAATGCTTTAGCGCTTGGTCATGAACGGCCATGGCCATTTTACTTTGTTCAACAGCTTATTTCATGAAAGCCATCGCTTAAACTCCCCCATTTTTTCAATAGCCACAATGATCGGTTTTTCATCATAAAAAGGCACTAACATTAATCGAATACGGGACTTAGAGGTAAAGTACATATCCTTAATTGCATCTCTATGGATGATGAACTGCCTGTTGATCCTAAAAAAATGGGTAGGATCCAGTGTGGTCACAAGCGTCTTAAGTGTCTCACTCACAGTTACCCTTGCCCCATCTTTGGTAATCATAAATGTGAGCCGCTCTTCTGAGTAAAAATAAGATACTTCGGATACCGGAATGCTTTTCAGACGGTTATTCATTTTCACAAGAAAACGCTGTTTATACCAATCTGATTCTCCCAGCAATACGTTTTTATAGTTTGGAATCTTCCCTTCTTGAAGGGTATTGAATTTCTCCATACTTCTTTGCAAGGCCTCTTTTGAAATGGGTTTTAAAAGATAATCGATACTATTCTGTTCAAATGCTTTGATTGCATACTCGGAATATGCCGTTGTAAAAATAATGGGAGATTTTACATCTACTTTTTCAAAAATTTCGAAAGAATGTCCGTCGACTAAATTGATGTCCATAAAAATCAAATCAATGCTATTATTCCGCAGATATTCAATCGAATCGTTTACAGACCCCGTTATTTTCAAAATAGCAAGTTCCGGAGCAATCTCTTGTGCCATACGCTGCAATCTTACAGCAGCAATCTCTTCATCTTCAACTATAAGGGTTCGAATCATGTTTCAGAGGATATTAGGGGGACTTTGGCAGTATAGTATCCATTAACAAGCCCAAAAGAAGGTACTTTGGAACTAATCAGCTTATACTGGTTCGTTAAATTTTTAAGACCAATGCCGTGCGAATGGCTTTTAGCCGGACTCGACTTTGGTATGTATTTATTCTTTACAATGACCTGGTCATCTTCGGTATACATTTCAATTTCCAATGGGTGTGCCTTCCCTATTACATTGTGTTTGATCGCATTTTCTACCAACAATTCCAACGTCATTGGCGGCAGGTATAACTTCAGCATTTTTTGATCAATGGTCGTGTGTAAGAGCAAATAATCTTTAAAACGAATTTGCTGCAAGGTGATGTATGAATTGATAAGTTGTAATTCTTCTTCGAGGGTCACTACCATTTCCTCACTTTTACTCAGCGTATAACGGTAAATGTTTGATAGCTCTTGTACGAACTCTTCCGATCTTTCTGAATTTTCCGATACCAAGCCAGCCAGACTATTGAAACTATTGAATAAAAAATGCGGATTCAACTGCTTTTTCAAAGCATTGTAATTTGCAATTGCCTTTTCGTTCTCATATTCCTTGAGATTTAAAAGGGTCGTCACCCTTTTCTTTTCCGACTCGAGAAAACCCTCTAATAAGTATACCAAGAAAACGGCCAAGGAACTGCCCACCGCAATTGCAATCAGTGCTAAACCTATAACAGGGCTATTATCATCATCAAAGAAATACAAGGTGATTATTCGAAGTATAAAGGCGGTAACAACTATCTTGGATGTTACAAAAACGATCCAAAAAAATGTCTTATACAACTTTTTGCTTGCGCAAAGTTTTTTGTAATAGACACTCTTTAAAACCGTTTTTCGTAACCGATAAACCAGCACGAAGTAGATCAAGATTACAGGAAAGGCCATGATCGCCTCTTTGAGCACCTCGACCGGAGGCTCCTCGAGAATCAACTTCACCAAAAAAATAAGTGCATTGGCGAAGAAGCAGATCAAAAGGTATATATAAAATCGTTTTTTTTTCAAAGCGTTGGCCTTTTCGGTTTTTTACTCTCTAATTATCAGCTTTGCTTCTTCCACATCTGCGGCATAAAAGAAACCCAAGGGCCGGTTTGCACTATTGGTCAAATTTTTAACATTACCCCTTATAGATTCGGGAGGAGGGTTTCCTACAAAGCTGAAACCACCGGCGCTACTCTGAACAAAAACCTCATAAAGATAGTCATAATAGTGCTCAGAAATTCCCAGTTGCTGTACGATCGCCTCGTCTCCGATCTCAAAGATAATCTCATCGTTCGGGTTCACACCAACACGTTGCTGTCCATCAAAAAACTCATCGGAAATTACCAATACATCGCTATTTCCCGGATCGGGAACCACAATGAACTCGCCATTTCTGGCAATTCTATGATAATAAAAATTTGCTATTCCTTCGGGATCCGTAGTATCGAACTTGGCGAAATACCCTTCATCTGTCACTAAAGTCTCTTCTTCGAATACCGAATATATCGCATCAAAAAGGGGTACTTCATTTAAAGTTTCAGTCGCTTCGTATTCTTCTTCATTCCAAATAATTTTCAAGGTATATTCCCCATTCACCACAGGTGCTATTTCGGTGTTTTCATAAAAGCCATCACCAGCATAGCTAAAAACATATGGGGTGTTACCGTCCGAAACTGTCACTACGGCATCCTCGACCAAGGGAGTTTGCGTATCATTGTTTAAAAAATCTCTGGTGGTCGTAAGTCGGATGCGTTGCCTGTCAAGTGGATTTTTAAGGTTTCGCTCCAAACCACCTTCTATGATTAATTTAGGCGCCGCGGTCTCAATGGTCAGGTCATTTGTTACGTCTACTTCACAGGATGAAAAAGTTACACACGAAATGACGATTAGTAAATAGGTATTAAAGCGTGTTTTCATAACTAGGTCTTAAAATTTAAATTCATATGAGATACTCGGTAAAGGAAAACCAAAAATAGAAAGCTTGGTAGCTTGTGTTTGACCGGTGGCAACTTCTTGATCATTCACTTCACTTACTTCTGAAAAGTAGATAGAAGAGGCATTTTGTCTTGCATAGACATTGACCAAGCCAAAGGTCCATTTCCCATTCTTACCCGATTTTGGGTTTAAGGTCGCAGAAATATCCAATCGGTGATAGGCCGGTAACCGATTTCCATTTCTATCGGAATAGTCTGCCAGTACTAGGCCGTTTTGGGAATACCTCCCCGTTGGATAGGTCACCGGTCGGCCCGATCCAAAAATAAAGTTTGCTCCAAAATCCCATCTGTTGTTCAGCTTATAAATTCCAACGAGATTCAGTTCATGCAATTGATCACTGTTGGTGGGGTAGTATTGGTTGTTGTTGATTCCCAATACCTTTGATTCGGAACGTGCAAGCGTATAACTTAACCAGCCCGTAAGCTTCCCTTCATTTTTATTGACTTGGAGTTCCAAGCCATAGGCCCTCCCATTCCCTTGTACAAATTCGGTTTCAACACTCTCCGTAAAAAGGAGATCGGCACCATTTTTAAAGTCTGTCACGTCCCGAATATTCTTATAATACCCTTCTAAAGAAAGATCATAGGCACCTTCTTTGAATGTCTTGAAGTACCCCAGCGCATATTGATCCAATGACTGTGGTTTTAGGTACGTACCGCTGGGAGCCCATACATCTAAAGGCGTGGCTGAAGTGGTATTTGAAATAAGATGCAAATACTGATTCATTCTATTGTAACTCGCCTTTACAGAACTGTTATCGGTAAGAAGGTAGCGCATCGAAAAACGAGGTTCAAATGCAGTATAGCTTTTGATGGTTTCTCCCGACTTATAAGTAGTTGTCCCCACCACCGGGTTTACAATATAATTATCCAATTCAGAATCATAGGTCAACGGGTTGCCTGTTTCATATTGGTTTACTTCTGCTTTTCCCAACCGATTAAATGTAGACCATCGAAGTCCGTATTGCAAACTCAACTTCTCAGACACCTTTTGCTGATAGTCTACATAGGTACCGGTTTCAAAGGCAAAATTATCCTGAAAGGTCTGGGGCACCACAGACGAACCTTTCAAAGGTGATATTTGCCCGGGTTTAAAGTTGTAGTAGGTAAAATCAGTCCCCACTTTCACAGTGTTGTTGCCATTGATAAACCAAGAAAGGCGCGGTTTAAAGTTGTAATTGTTAATGACCGACTTCCACCTGAATTCGGCCCCGGAGCGTAGGTTATCGAGATTGTAGCTATAATTGCTATAAATACCGGAAGCCTGTAGAAACAGTTTATCACTTAAAACGCTGGAACATCGCAAGGTACCGCTCCCATTGCCCCAAAATGTATTCACCAACCCCTTGACACCAAACTTGTCCCTACCAAAATAACCCGATAAATAAAGTTTGTTGTTTTCATTTAGTTCATAATTCGCTTTCAAGTTCAAGTCATAGAAATAAGCCGAGACATCTTTGAATTCTGAGGACAGAAATGTAAAGGCATCTGCATACGATCGTCTTCCGGCAATCATATAACTTCCCTTGCCTTCCTTTGCTTCCCCTTTTCCCAATGGCCCCTCTACCAATGCCTTTGCCGAAATGAGCCCTACCGATGCCAAGCCGTTAAACTCTTTCGCATTCCCTTCGCGTTGCTTTACATCGAGCACGGAAGATAAGCGCCCCCCATACATGGCAGGTATTCCGCCTTTATAGAGCTTAACATCTTTAATGGCATCTGAGTTAAAAACTGAGAAAAAACCAAATAGATGCGAAGAATTATACAAGGTCGCCTCATCCAAAAGCACAAGGTTCTGATCGGCAGAACCACCCCGTACATTAAAGCCTGAAGCCGCCTCGTTCACACTGGAAACCCCCGGTAATAATTGAATTGATTTGACCAAATCAGGTTCTCCCAATATGGCAGGTATCTTTTTAATCGTTTCTGTCTTCAGGGTAGCAACGCTCATTTCGGTAGACGTAATCGCTTTTGCGACCCTGTTCGATTTGACCACTACCTCATCGAGCTCGTTCGTTTCCTCTACCAGCTCAAAGTTGATTTTTTGATTCCCTTGAAGCGTTATCTCTTGGCGAATCGTTTGAAATCCCAAGTAGCTGATTTCCAAAGCATAATTGTCTGCAGGAAGCGTAATCGAATAGAAACCATACTCGTTGGTCGTAGTTCCTATAGAACCATTTAGTACAAGAGTAACCCCAAACAACTTTTCACTTGAAGAGGCTTCTTGTATATAACCGCTTAGGGTAAATTCTTGTTGACCGTAGAGCAGTCCGCTATATAAAATGCATCCTAACCAAACAGCCATTTTTAAATTTGTCATTAGATTTTCAGTTTTAGTTTACAGGACGAAACTAAAACCAAGGCGTATCTAAAAAATTCCTTTTCGGATAGAACTGGGAAAAAGCGGTTAAAACTTGGAAAAAGGTGTTTGAAGAAATCTGCCTAGCGGCTTACGTCATTTTTTTTATGCCCAAACCCCTGAATATGTTATTCGGGTTTCTTCGCCTGCGAGGGATTGCATATGCCCGATTGCGGCCACGGCTGCAAATAGAATTCCCAAGCCTAGAGGCTTGCGTAATTTTTTTATGCCCAAACCCCTGAATATACTATTCGGGTTTCTTCGCCTGCGAGTGATTGCATATCCCTAATTGAGACCACGGCTGCAAATAGAATTCCCAAGCCTAGCGGCTTGCGTAATTTTTTTATGCCCAAAATCTCGAAAATGCTGTTCGGTTTCATTTGGAGACAAGGGATTGCATATCCCTGGTTGCGACCACTACTGCAAATAGGGCTCCGAAGCCTAGCGGCTTGCGTAATTTTTTTATGCCCAAATCCCTGAATATACTATTCGGGTTTGGGCATAAAAAAATTCCGATAAACTACGTTTATCGGAATCCTGCTTGATGTGGGCAATGAGGGATTCGAACCCCCGACCCCCTCGGTGTAAACGAGGTGCTCTAAACCAACTGAGCTAATTGCCCGTAAAGGTGTGCAAATATAGAACGTTTTTGGAAACGCCAAAAGAAAAAAGACTAAAAAATTAAAGTACTTCCGCTACTACGAAATTACTGCCCCCAACAAAAATAAGATCGGTCGCTTTCGCCCTTTCTTTTGCGGCTTTCAATGCCGCCTTCACCGAGTGATATACGGTACCCGTAAGGTCAAAATCAATGGCGTTTTTTTGTAGTATCCCGGTATCTAACCCTCGGGGAATATCTGGTCTGCAAAAATAGTACTGCGCATTTTTTGGAAACAGGGGAAGAATAGCATCGAGATCCTTTCCCTTTACGAAGCCAAGCACCATATGCAGCGCATCGAACTCTTGTTGAAGCAATTGCTTTAAAACCAACTGCAGACCTTCGCTATTATGAGCAGTATCACATATAGTAAGAGGCGTATTTTCCAATACCTGCCAACGCCCTAAAAGGCCCGTATTGTGAACCACCTTCGCCAGCCCTGAAACAATATGTTCGTCATTTACTTCAAAGGCCGATAGTTCTTTCAATACCGCAACAACGCCCCGACTGTTCTTTTTCTGATAACTTCCTAGCAGGCTTGTTGCAAAAGCAGGTTGTTTTCCCTGATCCGCAAAAATCAACTTGGCATCGCATTCGTTGGCTACACTTTTAAATACCGCTGCCGTTTCATCCTGATATTCACTGATGACTACCGGTACTCCCTTCTTAATAATACCTGCTTTTTCGTAGGCAATTTTCTCCAAGGTATTCCCTAGCATATCGGTATGATCAAAGCCTATGTTCGTAATAAGGGACACTTCGGGACGTATGATATTCGTAGAATCGAGACGCCCGCCCAAACCAACTTCGATAATGGCGATGTCTACTTTCTTTTTTGCAAAGTATGAAAAGGCCATGCCTACCGTCATCTCAAAAAACGAAAGTTGATGGGTTTCGAAAAAACCCTTGTTTTCCGCTATGAATCCAGAGACGAAATTTTCACTTACTTGCTTTCCGTTGATTCTAATGCGTTCCCGAAAATCCTTTAAATGTGGAGAGGTATAAAGGCCCACCGTATAGCCTGCTTCCTGCAGTACCGAAGCCAGCATATGGCTGCTTGAGCCTTTGCCATTGGTGCCCCCTACATGAATACTTTTGAATTTGTTTTCAGGATGCCCTAAGTGTTCGGCGAGTAATTTGGTCTTATCGAGCTTCGCATTGAATGCCGCTTTCCCTTTTTGTTGGTACATTGGTAGTTGGCGAAACATCCAATCAAGGGTCTCTTGGTAGGTCACTTATTCCCCCAGTTTAAAATTGACCACTACAAAACCTACTTGTTGGCTCGGCGCCTTTGAATCGAGGTTCCATTTGTGCATAAATGCCGTCTTCTTGGCCGGTTCCAACAAGCAAGCCGCATTGTTGGTCGTGCCTCGTACACCCGGAGTTGCGCTGATAACCTTCCCGTTTCTATCTACAATGATCTTGACGACCACGCGCCCTTCTTGGTTGCATTCTTGCTGTACTTTTCCTTTGTTGACCAACGATCGTCCATTAAGTCCATAGCCTCCTGTGCCACTTCCCGAACCGGGGCTACCGTAATAACTGGTTGCGTAGGGGTCACCATCTGGTTGTCCTTTATCTCCTGCCCTATTATCATCTCCTTCCGAGCCAGATGCAGTACCATCGGACTTATTCAGGCCGCCCATCATCTCATCGAGTTTTCTCTTTTTTGCTTCTTGTTCCCGTTGCGCTTTTTCCTCGGCCTCTCTTTTTTGCTGTGCTATTTTAGCTGCCTTGGCCTTCTCTCTCCGTGCCTCGTCTGCGGCTTTTTTCTTCGCCGCTTTTACGGCTTCATCGGCCTTGCGCTTCGCATCTTTGGCCTGCTTGATCTTAATGGCCTCCTCATCTTCACTGGTCAATACTTTTTCAGAAGGGGTCTCCTTTGCCGAAACTTCTTCGGGTACTTCTTCTTTGACCTCTTCAACCACTTCTTCAACAGCCTGCTCTTGTTTTGTTGGTTCTACAGGAGGCATATCCAAGGGCTCAGATCTAATTTTTTCTTTGGGTTGTACCTGTCCACTCCCGAAATCGGTCGTGCCAAAATTTACCGAAATACCATTTTCAAGAGGGGGGTCCATGTAGTTGAGGCCTATATAGAATAATATAAGCAACAGCACACTTAGGAGTAAGGTGGTAAGTGTGAAAGATTGTTTTTTGTGTCTCGTATCTAGTAACGACATTAATTGGGTCGCACGGCCAAGATTACTTTGTAATTGTTCCTATTGGCAATATCCATAACGTTGACCGCTTCTTTGATTGCAACGCTTTCTTCTGCCCTCAGAATAATCGTGGGTTTCTCTTGTCCTTCCAGTGCCTTTTTTAATTCAATTTCTATGTATTCTCCGTTGATTCTCTCGTTATTCACAAAATATTGTAGGTTCTTATCAATACTTACAGAAACATTTTGTGTATTGGTCGACTTGCCCTTTGCTTTTGGGAGCAACAAATCCAGCGCATTGGGTGAATTTGCCGTAAGCATAAAGAATATCAGCAATAGAAATACAATATCCGTCATAGACGACATACTGAAATCCGGGCTTACTTTATTTCTTCCTTTTAACTTCACGTTCGATTTGTTTTTTTTAGCACTTAACTCGTAGCGTGCACTTTCGCTATTGTCTTTTTTATATTTCTTTGAAAAAGAGAAGTGTCTATTTTAATACGTGTATGCACTGCTCGCTTTGCCTAATACCTCTTAAAGCGGTTCGTTCAATAAATCTAGGAACTCTACTGCATTGGCTTCCATTTTGTGTACTACCTTGTCGGTTCTGTTCACTAAATGGTTATACCCCATGTAAGCGATAATACCTACAATAAGGCCTGCTACGGTAGTAGTCATCGCGGTATAAATACCGGATGCCAATGACCCCATTTCCGCCTGTCCGCCACTAGTGGCCATTTGGTGGAATGCCAGAATCATACCAATTACGGTTCCCAAGAAACCGATCATGGGAGCGGCACCAGCAACCGTCGCCAACACGCTCACATTTTTTTCGAGTTTGTAGACCTCTAGCGTACCGGCATTCTCAATAGCGGTGTTGATATCGTCTAACGGTTTTCCAATTCGGGAAACACCTTTTTCAGTGAGTCTTGCCACTGGAGAGTCAGTCTGCGCACAAAGCATTTTTGCCGCATCTAATTTTCCATTGGATACGTAATCCCGAATCTGATTCATGAAATTCTTATCTATTTTCGAAGCTGCTTTGATGGCCAAGATGCGTTCGAAATAAATATAAAGGGCCACGCCCAACATGAGGAAAAGGACTGAAATAATCAAAATACTCCCGGTACCTCCATTGAAGATCAAATCGATTACCGACAGCGTTTTTTCTTCAGAAACCACTTCTCCCAATTCAGGGTCTTGTGCCAAGTCTTGAAACAATAACATATAAATTCTCTTCTTAAGGTTGCCTTAATAACGGTATTTTGTCGATTAAATTATCCGTGTAGTACAAAATCTCTCATTAACACAAAAGCGCCCGCCCCGGCAATAAAACCTACAAAGGCCAACCATGTGATTTTTTTGAGATACCAAAAGAAATCGATCTTTTCCATTCCCATGGCCACAACGCCGGCTGCAGAACCAATAATCAACATACTTCCCCCTGTTCCTGCAGAATATGCAATGAAATGCCATAAAGGATCATCCAAGCCTTGTGCGAACATGCCCATACTTGCCGCCACCAATGGCACGTTATCGATTACAGCGGAACCGACACCGAACAACATCACCACAATATCCGTATTGGGAATCGCCTCGTTCAGACTTTCCGCATAGTGAAAGAGCATTCCAAAAGATTCCAAGGCCGCAACTGCCAATAAAATCCCCAAAAAGAATAAAATACTTGGCAGTTCTATTTTCGATAAGGAACTGTGTACCGGACTATGATGCCCAACCGTATCATCCCCTTCGCCTTCCACATTGGAGATACTGAACTTTGAACTGCTATAAATTTCAGCAAAGGTCGCTACTACGGCCAAGGACAACATCATCCCCACATAAGGCGGTAAATGGGTCACCGTCTTGAAAAAAGGAACGAATACAATGGCTCCTAATCCTAAATACAACATGAGGGCCCCATGTTTTGATTTTGGTGCCTCAAGTTCTTCAATATCGCTATCGATCTTGCCTTGAAATGCTTTGAATCGGGTAGCTAGCAAAACTGGAACAACCATACAAACAATAGACGGAATCAGCACATGTAGCACCAACTGCAGTGCCGACACTTTGTTCGCAATCCACAGCATGGTAGTCGTCACATCCCCTATAGGTGACCAAGCACCGCCTGCATTCGCCGTTACGATAATGATACCGGCAAACCACAAGCGCGTCTCCCGATCCTTGATTACCTTTTGTAAGATCGTAATCAAGACAATGGTAGCGGTAAGATTATCTATAATAGCAGATAAGATAAAGGCCAAAATTGAAAAAAGCCACAGTAGTTTACGCTTGCTCCTAGTGCGTATAAAGCCTTTAATCGTTGCAAAACCATCGAAGTAATCAATGATTTCCACAATGGTCATGGCCCCCAAGAGGAATACCAGAATCTCAGCGGTTTTACCAAGGTGATGGAGCAATATCTCGTCTATATGGGTAGGTTCTAGTTCTCGGAGTTCGGCATTTACCTCAAAAACATCCATATGCGTCAGCGCGATAATCGCCCATAAAATGGCCATCATGGCCAAGGCCGGTATCAGCTTGTCGATTTTTAAATTGTGCTCGAGGGTAATCGCGAGATAGCCCGCTAAAAAGACGATAATGATAATTGTCTCCATTTTAGGTTGGTTTTAAATTAGTTGTTTCAATGCAATTTCGAATCCTGTTTCGCAGATAGCAGTCTTCGATTGATTTTGCCTAAAGATATTCAAAATTGCCTTTCGAATGGTATCGGAGGTATCTTTAAATATCAACTCGTCATCAATACCCACTCGCTGCTCCATAAAATAAGCAAATACTCTAGCCATACCACAGTTGCTTATGAAATCTGGTAAGAGGCTAACACGGCCATCGGTGTACTCCATGATCGGGCCAAAAAAGATCTCCTTATCCGCAAAGGGTACATTGGCACCCGACGAAATTACCTCAAGCCCGGTATCGATCATTTTAGTGATTTGTTCCTTTGTTACCAGCCTTGAAGCTGCACAAGGCATAAAAATCTCGGTAGGCAAGGTCCAGATACGTTCATTGATCTCTTCGAAAGGAATCATCATATCAGGGTCTGCCATTAAACTATTCCCTTTTTTATTCAGGAAAAATGACTGGATTTCTTCAAAAGAAAACCCCTCTTCTTTAATCACCCCGCCTGCACGATCAATGATTCCGACGACCTTCGCACCCATTTGGGCCAAATAATAGGCCGCAGCAGAACCAACGTTGCCAAAACCTTGAATCACCGCTCTTTTTCCTACTACATTACCGCCATAAATATCGTAATAATGACGTACCGCCTCGGCAACCCCATATCCGGTAATCATATCGGCTACGGTATACTTTCTGCCAGTATCAGGCGAGTACTTTCCGCTTTCCAGGGCTTTGATGACCCCCAATCGCAGCTGTCCTATTCTATTGATCTTATCAGCCTCCGTAGGCCTAAAATGCCCATTAAAAACGCCTTCTTGCGGATGCCATACACCTGCATCTTCCGTAATCGGGATCACCTCATGTATCTCATCGACATTCAGGTCTCCACCGGTACCGTAATAACTTTTTAATAATGGGGCAACCGCTCGGTACCATCGCTCTAAAACCCCCTTCTTTCTTGGGTCGTTCGGGTTAAAGTTGATTCCCGATTTAGCGCCGCCTATCGGAGGGCCTGAAACCGTAAACTTCACCTCCATGGTTTTTGCCAAGGAGAGCACTTCGTTCATATCCAGGCCTTCTCGCATGCGGGTACCACCGCCAGCAGCGCCACCTCGTAGTGAGTTGATGACCGTCCATCCTTCGGCTTCCGTCTCGGAATCCTTCCAATTAAAAACGATTTCAGGTTGTTTGGCTTCGTATGCCTTTAATAATTCTTTCATTGCATTCAATTTAAAATAAAACTATGTGACCTTGTTCTTTGTTCATATACTGTTAAAAACTTTTGCTATCCCCCGCAGGGGTTACTGCTGATCCATAATTCTAGATTTAAATCTTTTTACAAAAATTCGAAGTCAACAAATATAAAAATTTGAAGTGGTATTGCGTTGTTTTATACATTCTTAAAATCTAAAATCTTATCGAATAAAACGTCCCCTCATGTACCTGTTATTTTCTATCATAATTTTATCTTTGTAAAAAGACTGATTAAACTACTTTCTATGGATTTTTCATTATCAGAAGAACATCAAATGATTCAACAGGCGGCACGAGATTTTGCCCAAAATGAATTATTGCCCGGCGTAATCGAACGGGATGACGAACAACGGTTTCCAGCCGAACAAATCAAAAAATTGGGAGAACTCGGATTTCTTGGAATGATGGTAGATCCTGCATACAATGGAAGCGGCATGGATACCCT
>CALLVX010000175.1 GCA_938010765.1 uncultured Flavobacteriaceae bacterium
CTGTATCATCGCGTTTACTGCAAGAAAATTGCAGGGAAGATTGTTATTTTTGCAGCCATAAATCGGCGAACTATCCTAACTTACTTTTAAGTTTAGCATTTATTTCCTTGTTTACACCAATTAATACAACCAATGAAAAAAAGGACCCTTACCGTATGCATATTGCTACTGACAACCATGCTCTTGAAAGCGCAATTTATTAAAGAAAAATCGATTAATGCACAGATTGGATTTGGACTCAGTGCACCATATAATAGTACTGACAATATCGTCGACGATGGTTTTTTTGCCCAAGGTGAATTGATTTTTAAGGCTACTTCTTGGGTTGAATTTAGGCCCTATTTAGGTATCATTATCACCAATTCAAACGGGGAGGATCTTAATGGTACTCCTACAGATGAAAAGGCCGAATCAAAGGCCCTTCTTGTTGGCGGAAAAGTAAGGCTCAGAGCCCCTATTCCGTGGGTTGCCCCGTATATCGAAATTGGAGTTGGCACCTCGATTGGCAGTTTTACTACATTGACCACGTTCGATGCCATCGAGAAAAGTGGTCTTATATATCATACGCCATTCTCCCTTGGTTTGGAATTGGGCCGTAACCATAACGTAGATGTCGGATTAGCCTATTACTATCAACCCAGCGTTCAACAATATGTTGGAGCGTTGGCCATTGGAATCACCATCCCATTGCGTAAAAAATGAAATGAAAATAGGAGTCAAACCGTGTTAGGCAAATTAGTATAGACTTTCGACTCATAAATTTCGCTAGGGTTCGAGCATATTACAAATGGATGTTTACAAGAACGAAGAAAACGGTCCATATGGTCCCTGCTAAAACAAAACGTTTTTCTTCCCAAATTGCCTACTTTTAGTCTCCATAACAACTCTATAGTATGAAGAAAGCGCTGGACTTTTTTAAATCTCGTATCGGTACCGACTCTTCGGATTCCATTTCCCCGCTCATGCGGTGGTTAAACCCTACTTTGCTGAGTGCGGCACCAGGCGCATTGGAATTCTCCTATGTAATTCGGGAAGAAATGACCAATCCCATGGGAATTTTACACGGAGGTACTACTGCCGCCATTATCGATGACGCGGTAGGTGCTGCCGTTTTCTCCTTGGAAAAAGAAGACTGGTATACGACCGTTAACCTAGCTGTAGATTATTTTGCTTCGGCCAAGGCTGGTGATACTATCATAGCAAAAACGAGTATCACAAAAAATGGTCATCAAATCGTAAATACTTCATGTGAGATCTGGAATGCCGACCGCAGCCGATTGTTGGCCAAAGGACACTCGAACCTTATTCGCCTACCAAAGCGGGAGTGAACAAGTGCAAGAGTCAAGTGCAAGCTCAAAAAAAACAAACATCAAATTCAACTACAAAAACTGATTGTTACTGTTTACCAACCATTATTAATTGTCAGCAGATTATTCCAACCCATAACACAGGTCCTATATCTTAGGCCCTTTTTCCTTTCATTATTCCGTCTTTCCACCCTAAAAAGCGAAAGTTCAAAACTAAATACTGCCTACTGTTTACCGACCATCATTAAATAATCACTGTTTATTGTTCCCTGACAATTCTATCCTGACCACTTATAACCAAGTATTGTTCACTTATTATCATTACCACCCACTTATTACTCCTTGCTTTTTAAAGGGAACGCGGCACGTAACTTGTAGCTATAATTCTGTAAAAAATGAGGGTTATGACACTTAAAAAACTACTTTTTTGCGCCTTGCTCGTTGCGGGGGTTCAAAATGTTGCCACTCAAGAAGCAAAAAGTAACGCGCATGCCAACGCACAGGATAATAAGACCAATTTGAAAATTAATTGGTTGCAAAATGTAAACTTATTTGAACTAAGGAATTTAGATAAAAAGAATATAGCTTTTACGACCCGAATTCAGGATCTTATAGAGCTTACCACTTTTGGTGAAGGAAATATCACGACAGAACTACGACATTTTAGAAAAAGAATCAATACCCTACTTTATGACAATGCCTTCGTTAAAAAGCTCAATTTGGAGACTGGTTGGCTCGAAAAAAGTCACTTAAATGAATTAAGAGGGTTAGACGAAAGTAATATCGGGTTTACAAATCGTATTCAAGATTTCATAACGCTTACCACTTTTGGAGAGGGAGATATTACCACAGAATTAAAACAATTTAGACTAAGAATCAATGCAGCCCTTTATGATAACGAAATCGTTAAGCAACTCGATTTGGAGGCTGGTTGGTTGCAAAAACTACAATTATACGAATTGAGACATTTAGACGAAGCAGATATCGATTTCGCGAACCGTATTGACGGTTTTATAAGGCTTACCACCTTTGGAGAAGGCGACATCACAACCGAATTGAAAGCACTTAGGCAAAGAATCAATGTAGCACTTTATGACAATGAAATCGTTAAAGAAATGGATTTGGAGGCCGGTTGGTTAAAAAACCTTCACCTCTACGAATTGAGGTATTTAGACGAAAGTAAGTTGCAGTTCACCAACCGTGTCGATGATTTCATAACCCTAACCACTTTTGGGGAGGGAGATATTACGTCCGAATTAAAAGATTTTAGACAAAGGATCAATACGATGTTATATGACAATGAAGTCGTTAAAAAGATGGATTTGGAAGCTGGTTGGTTAAAAAAACTTCAGTTATACAAATTGAGAGATTTGGACGAAAGTAAATTGGGTTTTACGAAACGCATCGATGACTTTAAAGAGCTTACCACTTTTGGGGAGGGCGATATCAATACCGAATTAGAGGATTTCAGGAAAAGAATCAACACCATGCTTTATGACAACAAGGTCGCCAAAGAAGTCATTAATAAAGACGGAACAGTTGATCCCGATAAGCTAAAGAACATCCTTATGAATTTCTCATTAGAAACCTCCAATTAGTACTGGCAAAGTGTAAAATGTTCAAGTGCCAACATAAACCCAAAAGTCAAATTCAAATACAAGGGTCGAATGTTAGGCTCTTGAGCGCAAAAAAAAATACTTCCCGACCCATCTTTGCAGTTGTGCTTCCAATAATTCAATAGCTTTTTCTAGACGGGGAAATCGTTTTCACAATGCCTGCGCTGCCAGTTTAATCGTGGTTTCTTAAGGCGAATTCCCATTGCGCTTTGGGAGTATCGCCACATACAAAGTTTCGCCGGGCAGGTATATTATCTGGGATACATATAGGCACAGGCACCACAACTGTCATTTTTTCATGTATTTGATTTTAAATCGATAAATAATATACATACGGCCATGCAAAAACAATTTGACTACAAAGAATTCCGCTCTTTTTATTTCGGAGGCATTGTAGCTCCCGACACCTTGGAGAGCTTTTAGGGGTTTAGTTTTTCACAAAGGTAAAGTACGCAATTAGCGGATCTACTTCGGTACCGCTTCCTAGTGGGGCTTCGGTAATTTCGAAGATAGGTACAGCGGGTACGGTAGGGTCATTTGCAGATTTAAAAGAAGGACCACTATCGGTACCGGCATCATAGGAGACACCACCTACCATCATCGAACCGATAAAATTGCCATTGTCAAAGAGCCCAACATCCTCCACTGCCACGAACCAGTCTGGACTCGGAGCGATCATGCTCACCAAGGTGACCAGGGAAAATTCCTCTGTCACTTGAATGGTAGTCGATACCTCAACGGAACCAGTTGCAAGGCCACCGACATTTATAAAACTAAGGGCATCCCCCGCCGTTACGATCGGCTGTATTTCGTCTGACAACGGGCTATTTCGGCCTCTTTCCGCCATATCTTTTATTCCAGTGCTTGCCAGTTCCCCTGACTTGAAAAAGCTTGCACCCGGTTTGTGAACCATGCCGATCGCCTGGGAGAAATGATCACTTCCGGTAGGGAAATCCGTTGGGTGATTTACAGCCGTCCAATTCGTACGGAACGTCACCGTATAGGTTGCTGTTTGCTGGTTCACCGTAATATAGCCTGTTTTTGTCTCCGTATCGCCACCAGCGGAATTGGTAGCTGTCAATTCTACCTCATAAGTACCAAAATTATTGTAGCGCACCGTTGGGTTCTGCTCCGTGCTTGTCCCCGGGCTACCCCCGTCAAATGTCCATTCCCATGCAGCAGGACTATTGGTACTGGCATCGGTAAAGGCGATGTCCTGTCCACTAGTGATGGTCGTTGCATCTGCCGAAAAATCCGTTTCCGGTGCGACCACGGGCACAGTTACGGTGATATAATCGGTTTTAGCCGCTAGGTCTTCCCCATCGGCATTGGTCGCGGTCAGGCTTACGGTATACGTACCCGGAGTCGGGTAGCTGACTGATGGGTTTTGGTCGGTGCTCATGGTGGGATCGCCCCCTTCGAAAATCCATGTCCAGCTGGTCGGGCCATTGGTGGTTTCATCGGTAAAGTCAATAGAGGTCCCGGCTTCGACCGTGGTTTCGGAAGCACTAAAAGCAGCTACTGGCGGCGTAGGAATATCGGCAACCGTGATATAATCGGTTTTGGTTTCCATGCCTTCCCCTTCGGCATTGGTAGGCGTCAAGGTAACGCTATAGGTACCTTCGCTTGCGTAGGATACACTCGGGTTTTGCTCGGTACTGGTGGCGGGGTCACCTCCGGGAAATTCCCAGGCCCAGGCCGTGGGCATATTGGTACTTTCGTCTGTAAAGTTGATCGCAACGCCAGTTTCTACTTGGGTAGCCGAGGCCGAAAAAGCGGCGACCGGCGGCATACCGGGATCAATGACTGTGATATAGGCCGCTTTGGCCTCTGTAGCCGACCCATCGGCATTGTTTGCTTTGAGTGTCACCGAATAGTTGCCCGCGTTGGCATATGCAACTTCGGGTTCTTCACCAGTACTCGTTCCCGGGTCGCCCCCTTCGAACGTCCATTCATAAGTACGGGCATTTTCGGAAGCATTGCGAAAACGAACGGACTCCCCACTTTCGACCATCGTAGCATTGGCAGAAAAAGCAGCGCTGGGCAGTACGGGCAGCTCCGGTGGCTCCACATTCAAGGGAGACTCCGAATCAGAAGAACATGCCATCACAAACACACACACGAGCAAATAAGAAATCGTCTTTTTCATAGCACTTTTTAAACCAACTAACACATAGCCAAACAACTACAAATATAACTCCTGCGACATGAACAGTCATCACAAAAGTATCACAGCTGGAGGCAAGTGTCAAGTGTCAAGCAAAAGTTCAAAATTCAAATACAAAAATCTATTGTCGATTACGGTTCATTGCTAATTATTTACCCTTTCCAACTCACTCATGACCAACATTTCAAGTCCTATTGTATTCCATCCTATTTGTTGATTACTAACAGACAGCGAACTATCACCCGACCCTGTATGGTTCATAGGAGCGCAAAAGTCGCCGTCGTTACCATCGTTGTGTTGATAAAATCCTTCTTCACAATTACCCTGCTTAAAGTCCTCATCGTGGCCCATAAACCACAGTACAACAATAGTGCTCCATACCATCCTTCTTACCATTACTAGCACATATCCAATAGCCTGAAAGTAACGAAAAAAAGCAACACTTATCAACCTGCCCTACTAGTACTCAGAAAATGTTGGCGACAGAAAAATTCAAACACAAGAATTAATTGTAAATTTCAAAAGAATTGAAGTTCGCTATTATGGAAAATTTGTTGAAAAGTAACATCAGCTAGAGCGAGATTGGCAAATAATTAAAACCCGCTCTTCGAAGTTTAAAACTTCGGATCTCGCTACCCTGGCAACAAAGAAACCAGCCGTTCTAGCTACTACAATAGCATTCGCTAATGTGCAATAAACATAAAAAAAACAACTATTTTGAGGAACATCCCTAAGATAACATTTAAGTGTGTAAGTACCGAAAAAGAAAAAGGTTTTGAATTTTTGAACCTAACTGATTTTTTTGCAAGAATACCTGAAATTAAATTAGACCATGATCCTACGCGACCGCATCGGCTATCATTCTTTGCATTACTATTCGTTACCAAAGGAACAGGAAACCACCATATTGATTTAAAGAAGTATAATTTAGAGGTAGGTTCAGTATTAAAAATTGCTAAAGGCCAAATACATGCTTTTCAAAAAGATGCAACATACGAAGGTTACTTGCTCGTATTTACTGAAGATTTTGTGCTGAATTATTTTTCACAATCTTCTATAAATGTAATCTTACACTTTTACAATTACCACCTGACCAAGCCTATCGCCAACGATAAAATACTAAACGAAACTTTTCTAAATCAACTAATTCTAGAATTGGAAACTGAAAATACGTATGGTCAAAAAAATATTATTGCTGCATTGTTAGATTTGTATTTATTACAATTAGAACGTAAATCACCTTCTAATAATCTTAAAGGCAACGATTCAAAACACTACGATACTTTTTTGCAGTTTAAAAATTTGGTAGAATCCAATTATACCAATACTCGAAACGTAAAAGAATATGCCAAAATGTTGTTTATTTCAACAAAATTTTTGAATCAAGTAGTAAAAGACTTCGCTTTAAATACCGCCAAAACTTTTATAGACGATTATGTAATCCTAGAGGCTAAGCGTGCCATTGTGAGTACGGAAAAAAGCCTGAAAGAAATTGCTTTTGAGATTGGTTTTGATGAAGTCACTAATTTTACAAAGTTCTTCAAAAATAGAATTGGAATATCCCCTAAAGATTTCAGAAAGAAACAATTGTAGCGATTCCCACATTTACCATTCTTATCATCATTTTGACTTGCCAAAACACTATGCATTTTTTGATTTTTGCATCAAAAAATAAAACGTATGAAGTGTCATAAATTAAAATCGCTAGCCATTATTTTCCTGGCCATCACAGTTTGGTCTTGTTCTAATGATGATGATAACACAACCACACCTATAACCTTGGACTCCGCCGTGACGGTTACGAACACATTTCAGTCAACGGCATTTACCCAAGGCGCTGAATTGGCAATCGAGGATTTATTTCAACAACCTGAAGGTGCATTGGCCGCAACGGCCAATGTTAGCACTGCTGTTGAATTCCCTGCCTATCTGCTAAACTTATATGATATTGATATAGATGAAAACAGCATTTCTTTCGAAGTAGTAGCGCAGGCCGACGATCCTACTTATGGGGATTTATTTAGAATATTGGAAGCAGATACATTTGACAGGTATTACTTTACTTTCGAAAATGCGCAAGATGTAAGCGGATTTACATCGAGCAATTCCTCTGTAAATCTTAGAATTGATTCTGATAAAGTCCTGGTTGTCGAAATTGGTGAAGGTTATGACTTCAAGCCTGGTCAAAATTTCAAAATCACCTTAAAATAATATAACACCAACACAATTACTATGAAACTTACATTCGTATTAGTCGCAATAGTGGCATTTTCAGCTGTGAATTCTAAAAGCGATGAAAAGGTGGTAGCACCCTCCGTATTGGAAGTTACTACTTTTTCACTTAAAACAGTGGCAAATAGTCAGACTTTTAATGACCTAGACACCAAGGTTCAAGAAAACTTCACCAGCAAACAACCTGGGTTCATTAGACGCGAAAGCGGTGTAAATGAGAATGGAGAATATACGGTTATCGTATACTGGAAAACACTTGCAGATGCAGAAGCATCTATGAACAAGTTTATGAGTGATGGTTCTGTGGCAGATTATGCGGGAATGATCGAAGGTTCTACAATGAAAATGAACCGTTTTACCATCAATGCAGATTTTACGGCTGAGAATAGCGAATTTGTTGAAATGATGGATTTTAATCTAGGTGAAAGTGTTGCTATTGAAGCTTTTGATACTGCCAACGAAAATGTTGCAAAAGAAACCGCTACTAGAAAAGGTTTTATGCAACGAATAACTGGTGTTGATGAAAATGGCAAGCAGGTAGTTGTTATCTATTGGGATACTAAAGAAAATTCTGATGCTGCGCTGCAACCTTTTATGAGCAGTCCAACATCAAAGAAATTTATGGGAATGATGGACTCATCAACAATGATGATGACCCGCTCTCAAATACTTACTTCTTTAGAGCAGACCGAAATCACCAATTAAAGATAAAGCAGTAGCCTTGCTAAACAGTTTTAATACCGGAGATCAAACACCGATTTCCTATATTAATCCTAAAAAATACATACAACACAATTTGGGTGTAGCAGATGGGTTAGCGGGATTTGGAGCAGTTATGCAACATGCTCCCCCTGAAGGTTTTAAAGCTAATGTAATACGTGCTTTTGAAGATGGCGATTATGTATTCACTCATACCGAATATGACTTTTTCGGCCCTAAGGCCGGTTTCGATGTATTTCGTTTTGAAGACGGACAAATTGTAGAGCATTGGGATAATCTTTTAGAGGTTCAGGAGCCTAATCCAAGTGGACACACCCAATTTGACGGAGCTACAGTAGTTAGTGATTTAGATAAAACGGAAGCCAACAAAACTATCGCTAGAGAATTTATCGAGAAAGTTTTACTAAACCATGAGATGGATAAAGTAGCTACCTACATTAATCCAACAAACTATGTTCAACACAATCCTGGTGTTGCAGATGGTTTAGACGGCTTCGGAGCGGCAATGAAGTACTTTGCCGAAAACGGCTTGGTAATGGAATACACCAATCTTCACAAGGTCTTAGGACAAGGAAATTTTGTACTGACCAT
>CALLVX010000176.1 GCA_938010765.1 uncultured Flavobacteriaceae bacterium
GCACACCCAATTTGATGGTGCTACTGCAGTTAGTGATTTGGATAAAACGGAAGCCAACAAAACCATAGCTACAGAATTTATCGAGAAAGTTTTACTAAACCATGAGATGGATAAAGTGACTACCTACATTAACCCGACAAATTATGTTCAACACAATCCTGGTGTTGCAGATGGTTTAGACGGCTTCGGAGCGGCAATGAAGTACTTTGCCGAAAACGGCTTGGTAATGGAATACACCAATCTTCACAAGGTCTTAGGACAAGGAAATTTTGTACTGACCATGAGTGAAGGAAAGTTTGGCAAAGGGGAGCTTACTGCATTTTATGATTTATTTAGACTTGAAGATGGACAAATAGTAGAGCATTGGGATGTCATCGCACCAATTCCGCCAAAGTCGGAATGGAAAAATACGAACG
This sequence comes from uncultured Flavobacteriaceae bacterium, assembly GCA_938010765.1. Taxonomy (GTDB): domain Bacteria; phylum Bacteroidota; class Bacteroidia; order Flavobacteriales; family Flavobacteriaceae; genus Pelagihabitans. Next base: position 417 of record CALLVX010000176.1, read on the forward strand.
GTAAATTCTAAATAATGTAACCGTAAATACGTACAATTATGACCAACAATTCAACAACAATACCAAAATGGATTAAAATTTATCTATGGATTACCTTTGTAATTACCTTAGGAGCTAGCCTTGCTGGCTATTTTAAACCAGATGCTTTATTAGGAACCTGGGAAGCAATTTCCACAGGTGGTGCGCTCTCTCTTGCCGGCCCATTAGGCTTGTTTCTTTCACGTAATGTGGCAACGGCCATAGTGACAATTTTTGCATTGGTAAAGAACAATGCGGCAATGATTAAAATTGTTTTACTACTTAGAATAGTAAGTGACGGGTTAGATTTAGTGAACAACATCGTCGCAGATAATATGCAAGTTGCTATTATGGGCGGCGTTATGTGCTTGATAGAAATTTTTGCTTTCACAAAAGTCAAAGCATAATTCGTCTAATTCCCCCATCCATGCTTAAAAATACTATGCACCATGTCTCTATTTTATGAATAGACAAGATTATTGGCAATTACAAGATGGCATTGAGCGAAGCTAACGTCTTTTTAGCTTTAAAGACGGATAATTAGAATATCAAAAAATCTATTTTGACATAAATTATTGATTTCCCCTACTTTAATTCAGAAAATCAAATGGCAAAAAAAATAGGATTAGTAGCGGCAATGTCAATTGGTATTGGAGGAATGGTAGGTGGGGGAATATTTGCCGTTCTGGGTCTAGCAGCATCAATGGCTAAAGGTGGTACGCCTATATCTTTTTTAATAGCAGGAATCGTTGCATTAATTACTTCCTACAGTTATGTAAAACTTTCTCAAAAATATCCGGATAGGGGTGGTACTGTGAAGTTTATCAATAAAGGGTTCGGAATAGGGGTATTTAGCGGTAGCATCAATAATTTATTGTGGGTAAGTTATATTATAATGTTGGCTTTATATGCATCGGCTTTTGGGTCCTATGCCCCTAACCTTTTGAAGCTTACAGGTAGTGCTACTTTAGATGCGCACATATACAGTAGCGTAATTGTTTTAATAGCTACAGCAATCAATTATTACAGTATCGCTGTGGTTACAAAAATTGAAGCTTATGCTGTCGTCATCAAATTAATTATTTTATTGGGCTTTGTAGCTTTTGGTATATATGGTTTAGTCGGAAACCCACACCTTACACAACTATCACCATCAAATTGGGAATCTCCATTCACCTTAATTGCAGCGGGTATGGTCATATTTGTGGCTTATGAAGGTTTTGAATTAATAGCTAACTCTGTACCAGATATAAAAGACCCAGACCGCAACATTCCAAGAGCCTATTATTGGACGGTAATCTTTGTTATTCTATTATACATGATAATAGCTGCAGTAACCGTAGGCTCACTATCTTTTGCATCGATTGCTACAGCCGAAGAATATGTGCTAGCGGAAGCCGCAAAACCAATGCTTGGACGGGCAGGTTTTACCATCATTACAATAGCCGCGCTTATCTCAACATTTTCTGCTATTAATGCCTCACTCTATGGAGGCAGCAATGTAAGTTATGAGATTGCAGAAGATAGAGAATTACCGCATCAATTAACAGGTAAATTATGGGGGCAACCTATTGGTTTGATGATAACGTGTATTGCTACTTTAATTCTTGTAAATGTTTTAGATCTTACCACTATTTCAACCGCTGGTAGCGTTGGGTTTTTATTAATCTTCTCTGCAGTTAATTATGTTGGATTCAAACTTCACAAAACAATTAAAGGAAATAGATTCTTACCCTTTACAGGTTTTTTATTGTGTATTACAGCACTTATTATAATGATAAGTCAACAAATCACCACGAACAAAATAGGTCTTATAGTTGCTGTTCTAGTTGTGCTGTTTTGCTTCTGTCTAGAATGGATTTATAAAAATATGTATGCTAAAAAATAGCAGAAGGCCTTCGAAAAATTAACACCTAATTCTCTAATATGGAAAACAAAACATCATTTGACTATATAATAGTTGGTGGAGGTACCGCAGGTCCGGTTATAGCCTCAAGATTAACAGAAAACCCTTCTATTAAAGTACTTCTTATAGAAGCAGGAGAAGAAAACACAAAGGAAGCCATCGGATATGTAAATGGTGCTCATAGAATGTGGGAAGAAGATACCAATTGGGGGTATAACTCAACACCACAAGAAGCGCTTAACAGTCGCGCTATTATGCAGCCAAGAGGTAAAGTAATGGGCGGTTCAGCTTCTATAAATGTAGGGTCTTGGTCAAGAGGAACCGCAAAAAACTATGAACAATGGAATATTGAAGGATGGGACTGGGAAACGGTTTTAAAATGGTACCGTAAAATAGAGGATAGCGATAAAGGTGCTAATGCGTTTCGCGGTGGTAATGGTCCAATGAAATTAGAATATACCCCAGAAGGAACACCGATAACACAAACCTTTAAAGAAGCCTCAATTGAAGTGGGTATTGGCGCTACTGATGACCTTAATGCTGAAAATAATGAAGGTTTTTGTGTTTGGCAATGTATTTTTAGAGATGGTCGACGTCACAATACCATTGTAAACTATCTTGATGGGGCTAGAAACAGGCCAAATCTTACTATTCTTACCAGTGCTTTTGTTTCAAAAGTTATTATCGAAAATACAGTAGCAACTGGCGTATCTTATTATAAAGATGGGACGAACCAAACCGTAAAAGCATTAAATGAGGTCATTCTTTGTACAGGTACATACAATACCCCAAAAATATTGATGCATTCGGGAATTGGACCAAAAGATTATTTAGAAAGTCTTGGTATTGAAGTTAAACTAGATCTTAAAGGAGTTGGAGAAAACTTATCGGATCATTTGCGAATAGATGTTGGTGTCATTTCACCAGATAACCTTGGTGTTTCGTTACGAGCAAATGATGATGACCCCAAACAATTAGAAGAATGGCGTAAAACAGGATACGGACCACTATCTGTAGCTGAAAATACAAGCGCAGCATTTTTTAAGTCATCACCAAATGTACCCGTTGCAGATTTAGAATTGATGTTTAATATTAATGCACCAATTCAATGGGGAGCACCAATGCCTAAAAATGCAGGCTATCATATTAATGTAGGATTAATTCAACCTAAAAGTAAAGGAACAATTCGTTTGGCTTCAAATAATCCTAAAGACGCACCTTTAATCAATCCTAATTATTTAGGGGAAGAAGAAGATGTTAAAACCTATATAAAAGGGATTAGGAAAGCATTGGAATTTCCGTTTACCAAAGCCTTAAAAGACCTTACGGATATCAGTACTATTAATCCAAGTCCAGAAGCTACAGATGAACAGTTAACAACTTATATTAAGAATACAGCAGAATCTATTTATCATCCCGTAGGCACCTCAAAAATGGGTAACGACCATGATCCCATGGCAGTCGTTAATAACAAATTGCAGGTTCGTGGTATTAAAAACCTAAGAGTTGCCGATGCCTCTGTAATACCATCGTTAATTAGTGGGCATACCATGGCGCCAACTATTTTGGTGGCAGAAAGAGCAGCCGATTTCATTAAAAAAACAAATAAAAAAATGAATTTCATTGAACTAATTATAACTGAGGATTATAGAAGCATGTTAACACAACTATCGGAAGATGTTAAATTAAATTTGCAAACTGTTGGTGTTGCTAAAGGGAAAGCTCAGGGTATTGAACTATTAAAAAAACAATATCAATACCTTACAGATGAAATCAAAGAAATAAAGGTTTTTAAGCAATTTGAAGATGATAAACATCTAGTAATCGAATATGATATCCTATTAAACAATACCTTCGATTTACCCGTGGTTGTTATTTTGGTTAAAGACGGAAATAAATACAGTAGCATAAGAAGCTATCATTCCGTTTATCCTATTACAGAAGGACATATTTTTAGAGCTTCCATTTTCAATGAGGAAATAAATCTGACGGAACCCGCCGAAGTGGTGAATTATTTTGATGGAATTACGATTGGCTCTGTTGAAGATACTATGGATACTTTATCGTTTGAAGACGATGTATATTTTAGGGAACCAGCGGGTTGGCGTTGGAATCATAAGACCAAAGATGGACTCCGAGCGCATTTTCAACACTTCTTTGCAGACGGTGGAGTACCCTTAAAATTTCATAATTACATCTTTGATAAAGAAAAAGGAACATTTGCAGGAGAATATACGTGTAATGTATGGGGAAGTGCCACTTTCAAAGCACAAGCTGGGATATCTATCTATGATATTAATAAAGAAACAGGGAAAATAACAGGTATTAGAGTTTATGACAACGTAGATACCAGTTATATAGAATAACTACTCTTAAATTTAAAAAGATAACAATTCAAATACTAACAAACTAAATTAAAAATTATGACCAAAATTAAAATCCCAACTTGGGTGAACTTTTTTGGCGGCTTTCTAGCAGTTTTCGGACTAATATTAGGTGTTATGGGGTATTTTAAACCAGATATGGTTATTCCGGGCTTCACTGGGGATACAGATGCGCACAATATGGCTATCTGGATGACTTCTGCACGTAATATTGCAATGGGTGCAGTAATGATTTATGCGTTGGTCTCTAAAAATCCCGCATTAATAAGTTTAGCTCTTATAATGCGATTGGTAACAGAGTTTTTTGATATGTTCGGCACAGTGGCTTCTGGTGTTATGGGTGTACCTTCTGTAGCTATATATGGAGCATATATAGTACTTTTTATTATACCAGAAATTTTGGCCATTAGAAAAATGAACTCACTACAGAAAAATCGATGAATAGTATAAAAAATACTAGAAAATATGTTTAACACCAAGAAATTCACAATGTCCTTCGCTGTAATCACATCCCTGATGTTATCCTCTTGTAACTCAGATAAAGTATGTGACATGGACACTGATTATATTTCTGAAAAAGGTCATGATTATAGAGACCGCTCAATTTCAGTTTTAAAAGCGGGGTTCAAAGCTGGGGCAACAAAAAATTATAAGGATTTTATGGATATTGCGGCAGTACCTTATATTCAGCATAGTCCAGATTTACCTGATGGCTGGAAACCTGTTTGGGATTTGTTGGTAAACCGACCTGAAGGGTTTTCTTCTAAACAAATAACATGGCTTGGTACTAATGGTTTTCTTGATAACGGGAATTTTCTAGTGATGATGAGAGAAGTAAATAGAGCCGATGGTACACCTCCTAGTAAAATTGTTGATATCATGCGTTTTGATAGCGAGGGTAAATATGCAGAACATTGGGATATTAAGCAGCCGCTTTCCAAGAAAACAATATCGGATCATTCGGAAACAGGTACTTCAGGTAAATTTGCCGATAATCCTGTGAACTATTCAGAAGAACAAGAAGAAAAAAACAAAAAAATAGCGATTGAATTTCTTAATCGTGCGTTTAATAAAGGAAGTTTAAGTAAGGCTTTAGATGCCATGGTTTCTGAAAACTATATACAACACAACCCGTTAATTGCTGATGGGATACAACCCGTAAAGGATATTTTTGCTAGTGGCAAGATCCCTGCACTTTGTTACGATATTAAGTATGTAGTAGCACAAAATGATATAATCCTAGTATATTCAAAAGTAACTTCTACTGCTGGTGTAAATGCAGTTGTAGATATTTTGCGTGTTAGAGATGGGAAACTTGTTGAGCATTGGGATATTGTAGAACCAGTACCTGCAGACAAAGATATGCCACATAAAAATGGGATGTTTTAATAAAACAGCCATAAGAACCATGGCATTTTTTTAAAGAAATCCGAAAATTGAAAAACCAATAAAAAAAACGCGAAATAATTAAAAACGATTCCAATGAACTTAAAAAAACTATTATTCTTATCAGCATTGACCTTTACTACTTTCTTGGTCAATGCACAAGAAATGAAAACGCTAGGAGCGTTAGAATTTAGCCCTGAGGGTATATTATTTGCAGGAGATAAGATATCTGGAGCCATTCATGCTTTTGACTTAAGCGCAGAAAAAAAATCTATTGACAAATTTGAAATCAATGCCTATAATGTTGATGCACAAGTAGCTGCCACACTAGGAACATCTGTCGGTAATGTAAAAATTAACGATATGGCAGTTCACCCAAAAAGTGGAGAAGTATATCTTTCTGTTACCCGTGGGCACGCTATAGATGCATTGCCGGTTTTAATAAAGGTAAACGCAACAAATCAACTACAAATCATAGATTTAGCTTCCGTAAAAAGAACCTCTCAGACTTTGAGCAAATTACCCGATGGAAGTCAAAATTTTATCATAAGAGGTACCATGGCACCCGCGACCATTAAGGAAATTGAAAAATCGAAACTTCCAATGCGAACACTTTCCATTATGGATATCGAATACCATAAAGGAGAAGTATTCGTGGCGGGAATCACCAATGAAAATTTTTGTTCGGCTTTACGCAGAATGCCTTACCCATTTAATGGAACGGAAAGTGTTAGCAACATCGAAATGTTCCACATTGCTCATGATGAGTATGAAACACGCGCCCCAATCCGTTCTTTTTTGATAGAAAACATTGATGGCAAGGACCAAATGGTGGCGGCATACACCTGTAGTCCATTAGTATTAATTCCTTTGGATGAATTAAAAAACGGAGCAAAAGTAAAAGCAAGAACCCTTGGTGATATGGGGAATGGGCAACCTCTTGACATGGTTTCATTTAGTATGAAAGGAAACAATATGATTTTTGTGACCAGTAATAGTAGAACACCTAGAGTAATTCCTGTAGGGGGCTTGAACAAAGCCAAGGTGTACACTGAAAATGACTTTAAAAGAGGAGGTAAAACAGATATGGATACTTTACCAGTTGGTCCAATGGGAAGACCAGTAATGTTTACAGGGTCGGCCCTTCATATTGCTTTATTAAATCCTATGGAATTTGCAACTATTAGAAGAGACCCAGAAACAGGTAGTATGGATTTAGAAACAGTTTCAATTTTCTTTCCAAACAAATTGAACAATGTAATGGCAGAAATGGATTTCCCACAGTATGCAGAAGAGCATAAGAACGATAAAAAAAAGTAATTCATGTCAAAATTTGAGTTCATTCTCTTTTTTTTGATAATAAATATTTCAGGAGTAGTGGCACAAGCTACTCCTGATTTGTTTTTACCAAAACACCAAGATGGTGTTGTTAAACTTATTATTCCTGATGTTTTAGATAATAGGGAACATGTATTTGGTTATAACCGTTTAGCGGTTTTTGTAAAAAATGAAGCGAACGAATACACTTCAAACAATGCTATTAAAGGAAAACATACCAAAGAAAATGACTTTTTAATTTTTAAACCCTATTACCCATTTGAAAATGGAATGACCTACGTTATCAGAACGAAAAGCACTAATTCTGATCCATATTCCTATAAATCATTTCAAACAGGAAAAAAGAAATCCGTTGCTAAAGCCAAAGTAATAAGCATATATCCATCAGATAATCGACTTCCGGAGAATTTATTGCGATTCTATATCTATTTCAATACACCCATGAAAAAAGGGGAAGCATTGAAACATATACAACTAATAGATGCAGAAGGAAAAAGCGATATACATGCTTTTATGGAGTTTAAACAAGAATTATGGAGTGGTGATGGTAAACGATTGACAGTCTTATTTGACCCTGGTCGTATCAAAAGAGGAGTTTCCACGAATAACTCACGAGGGCCCGCCTTGCAACAATACAAACAATACTCTTTAAGCATATCAGGTGCTTGGCAAGATGTATATGGACAACAGTTATCAAAAACAACAAACAAAAAAATTGAAGTTGTTAAAGCGTATCGAACTAAGATAAAAATTAATGAATGGCTCGTAAAGAAACCAAAGGCAAATAGTAAGGAAGATTTAACTATACATTTTAATAGCATTATGGATTTTGCCTTAATACAATCAATGATTCATTTAAAAGATAAAGAAAAAAATGAAGTACTAGGATATTGGGAAATTTTAAACCACGAGCAACAGATCAAATTTACTCCTGAAAAAAAATGGAGGAAAGGCAAGTATCAAATCACTGTTGACGCCCGCTTGGAAGATGTAGCAGGCAACAACCTTCAAAACCTACTAGACCATAACAAAGAAGATAAAGACAATACCGATACCTATCAATTTATTGATTTCAAAATATGATGTTTTCTCACGAATGCAATGGCGTATAAAGTATTCATTATTGTAGCAGTAGAGATTTTGGTGATGAGAAACTAAACATATTAATTAATAACAAACGGAATAAAAGTATTGCTGATGTTCCACAAAAAAATAGTATGGACACCGAAAAAATAAAACAAATAGAAAAAACACTAGATTATTTATATAAAGATTCTAAGTATGACATGGTCAAAGCAATGAAAGGTGTCGCAAAAAGTGCTTTTAGACCTATACAACCTGTAAATTTTAAAGACGTATATCTTTCGATTTCTAGAGAACAAGGAGAAGATTTGGTTCGGCTTATAAAAGATAATAACATTCAAAAAATTGTTGAATTTGGGACTTCATTTGGCATATCAACACTATTCTTAGCACAAGGTGCTCTTGAAACAAAAGGTCGTATTGTTACCACAGAATTAATTGAATCCAAGGCCCAAAAAGCAATTGAAAACTTCCACGCTGCGAGTGTAAACGACCTTATTGAAGTTAGAGTTGGCGATGCAGCAGAAACATTAAAAAATTACAATGAGCCCATAGACTTGTTACTGCTAGATGGTTGGAAAGACTTGTACCTGACAATTTTTGAAATGCTTGAATCTAATTTTCATGCCAAAACCATCATTTACGTCGACAATGCGGATATGGGAGAAACTCGAACATTTTTAAAAACAGTAAGTAAGAATAATAAATACCTCCTAGAATCTAAGTATAATGGCAAGGTAGTATTTATTACCCTTGAGCAGTGATTTTGATTTAAATGAGCAAAATATCTTTATGCGCTACTTGTGGCAGCAAATCAAAAATAAGAGAGATTGCTAGTGAAACAACCTAGTAAATCTTGCAAGATGAAGAGGTCATAAAAAAGTGGGGCATCTTAAAAAAACCAAGCAAAAATTTAAAGAAAAATCCGAAGCCCTAGAAAAAGAATTAGAGGCATTAAGGTTAAGTAAAGTACCTCGAGGCGAGCCCACGAGGCGTTAAAAGGAAATTAACATTGATTTCGACGCAAGCCTGTCTGTTCACTTGTCGTGCAAGCGTCGGAGCACTATAAATCTCGATTATCGAGTAAATAAGATGAATTTCATTAAAAGAAACTACGGGTGGATGATTGTTACCATCCTGGCCGCACTGCCTTTATTTATCATTTTTAGTATGTTAAACATTGATTTTTCCAATGGCTTATCTATTAGCATTATTGAAGATACAGGATCAGAAGGCAAATCTACTTTAGGAATGCTGTATCATATTACCGGGGAATTTGCGATTAGATGGATGACCGCCGTACTTACCTGCACGCCTTTTTTTATTGTATTTGGTATTACCAATCTTTATGTAAGACAAGCTATGGGTATTGCGACTGCCATTTGGAGCTTTTTACACTTTATCTTTTTTATATGGGCAGAAGGTTTCATAGAAACATTTACCCAGATAAATTATATAGCGGGATTTATAGGGGTATTTATTCTTATTCCCTTATTCTTTACATCGAATAGAAAATCGATGAGGCAATTAAAAATTAACTGGAAAAAGATTCAACGCTTCTCTTACGCAGCCATTCTATTAAGCCTATTACATGTGGCCATTTTAAACAAAACTTGGTTGATTTATGCTATAATTGTGAGTGTTGGGTTTATTATTAGAATACCGACTATCAAACAAAAATTGATCGCATTGCGAACTACCAAAAGAACGAGTAAAGTTTAAATAATTTATACTTAAAAAAATATGAAAATAGCAGTAACATTGGCAAGCGGACAACTAGGTTCGGCCATCATAAAACAACTTATCAATGACATTGGTGCAGAAAATGTAGTTGGTATTGCACGAACTCCAGAAAAGGCCAGGTATTTGGGTGTTGAAATTAGAAAGGGCGATTACAATAGTCGTTCAGATTTCGATAGTGCGTTAAAGAACATTGATGTCGTTCTTCTAATTTCGGGCATTGATGAGCCTCAAAAAAGAATTCAGCAGCATCGCAACGTAATGGAGGCCGCAAAACAAAATGGGGTAAAAAAGATAGTATACACCAGTATTATTGGAGACGGAGAAAAAAATGCATTCAGTCCCGTAGTAGCTAGTAACCGCCAAACCGAAACTGATGTCCAAAACTCAGGCCTTGACTGGGCAATTGGCAGAAATGGAATTTATATTGAGCCAGATTTAGCATATATAGATAACTATGTAAAAGAGGGCGAAATTAGAAATTGTGCCGGCGATGGAAAATGTACGTATACCAGTAGAGAAGAATTAGGATATGCATACGCCAAAATGCTTGTTGAAGAAAAACACAATGAACAGGTCTACAATCTTGTAGGTGAGCCCATTACCCAAACCCAACTTACAGATTTCATAAACCGAGTGTACCATACCAATCTCGTTTACAATTCAGTTTCCGTTGCGGACTACGCAACAGAAAGAAAAAAAGAATTAGGAGATTTTATGGGTACCGTAATTACTGGCATTTATGAAGGGATCAATAATGGCGCCAATGATGTACATTCCGATTATGAAAATGCTACGGGCAGATCTCATAAGTCGCCACTAGAAATGATGAAAGCTTTTAAAAGTAAGGAATAATGACAATTGGCGAATTTGGCCGACAAGCCCTTTATAGGGCCATTGTTATTAATAATTTGACGTAACTATTTCCGACTAAAGCGGAAACCATCGTATTTCAATAGAGCCTATACAAGGTAGTTACGATAACTCCTGCATCCTCTTTTAAAATAACCTTCACTAATTGGCTCTCTTCTGTTACCTTAAAACGAAAGGGGGGAGCTAGCAAGTTTAAACCACTCTGTTTTTTTAATCTGGTTCCCTGTCCTGAAATCAGTTCTTTATTGGGTTCAAAATCGCCTTCGGGCAGATGTTCCGTAATAATAACATAGTTAAAATCGGTTAACTTGTCGAGGATGTCTTGTACTTCGGCATTCGAGAGATGTTGCAGTACCTGTCTCAATACGGCACAATCCCCGGAGGGCAAATCATCTACTGCGATATCCAAGCAATGGAATTCTAAATTTTCTTCTTTAAATTTTTCCTTATTGCGAGCTATAAGGGTTGCCACGATATCTATTGCAACATACTTCTTGGTATGCCGTACCAACTCTTTACCGACGTTAAAATCCCCACACCCCAAATCACACACCGTTAACGGGCATTCAAATGAGGTTAAAAATGAGGTGACGGACAATAGATACGGGTTTATGACCTCAAGGTCATGCGAACCGGTACCTGAATAAAAATCAGCCTCGTCCCCACCCCAAAGATGCATTTCATACACCTGCTCCATAGCAGCCCTTGTTGGCCATGGCTTCTTTTCTTTAAGCATCTTCTTTTCTTTATTCTTCATACACAAGGGCCTATGAATAGGCAAAACATAGGCAGCGACAGTCAAATGTACTATTTAAATAATCATCCAAATTATATGTGCTAAAACTGGCGACTCATGAAACAAAAACCTTCGCTGGCGCCTGTTTGCATCACATGATCAGCCCCTATTTACAACTCACTTCTTAGCAGAGGCACACGAAATAGCCATAACTTTACGGTCTTCTAGAAGCAGTTCGAATTCGATTGGGTTTATTTAATTGTTTTTAGTAGCTTTAGTAACCAAAGAATATTGCGAATTTGTAAACTTCTCAACCATAGAAATCGGCATATAAAGCGCATATACTAATTATTCACTTATTGGAAGCAAATTGAAAAAAATATGATGAAAAAAATTACTGGTAGTTTAATCCTATTCTTAATCATTGGATGCAACTCGGTCACAAATGAAATTGAGTCCGGAACATTTGAGGTTTATGAAAATGATTCACTTGTGGGACAAATTTATCGCTTTGGGAATTATCAAATAGAACAATATGTTAATGGCGTTGAATTTACTGCGCAAATCGAACACAGAACCGACTCTACTTATTTACTACGGGCTTATGAAAAAATGGAAAATGGGCTTGATACGATAATTTGGTTAAATAAGTACAAGAGTATCGATAAAAATAAATTTAAAGTATTGGGCACTCCTTTTAATGCAGACATTGATTATAAGCATGAAGTCGTATTGCTAAAAGTAAATGAAGAAATAAATAAAAAACATCTAAACCAATTAAAGGCATTGAACGAAAACTAAAAGCAGCATTGGAATAACGCCAAAGACAACCAATGGCTAACTATGGGTTTATTCAAGAGTTCGTTTGCAACTGGCAACCAAGGTTTTTGATTGTAGTATGCGATAAAGCAGGCACGAATCACATACAATCACTCTTCTCATAACTTCCCTACCCGAAATAGTGCATTCTTGGGCGACTTTATATTATTGTTTTTTTAGTAGCTTTAACTAAAGAATTTGATGCACAAGTATTTGTTTATTGCGCGATTGTTAGCAGTAATAAAACAAGTATGAAAAAAAATATTTGATGAGGATATTGCAATAATTAAGCACTTAAAGGTGCTAAAATCAAACCTACAACAACAATCCTTTGGGGAAAGGATTGTTGAAAAATCGAAGGCCTAAAACAATGAAAAGTCACCAGTATCAAATAAAAGTGGAGTGGACCGGAAATCAAGGGAACGGCACTCAAAACTATAAATCCTATAGCAGAGATCATACGATTTACGGCAAAGGAAAATACAATGAGATACTGGCATCTTCCGACCCTTCGTTTCTCGGTGATGCATCAAAATACAATCCTGAAGACCTATTTCTCTCATCCGTAGCTGCCTGTCATATGCTTTGGTATTTGCACCTGTGCTCCGTACATAAAATAGAGGTAACCGCGTATTCGGACAACGCAACGGGATGTATGGAAGAACTGCAAAATGGAAGTGGAAGGTTTACAAGTGTAACCCTACATCCGCAAGTAAAAATAACAGACCCTCAGATGATCGCAAAAGCGAACGAACTGCATGTCGAGGCAAATAAAATGTGCTTTATTGCGAACTCTTGTAACTTTATAATAGGACATGTTCCCGAAACAATTGCTACCTAAACGCATAAAGACTCTGAATGATTAAAGACTATACAGTTCATATACCACAAGCCGAGCTAGTAGATTTAAAAGAACGGATCGCAAAGGTCAGATGGCCCGATACCCTTGAAAACTCCAATTGGCAGTTTGGCAGTAACTTGCCCTATTTGAAGGAATTGACCACCTACTGGCAGCAAGAATTTGACTGGCGGGCTACAGAAAATACTATAAACTCCTACCCAAATTACACAGCCGAAATCGATGGCCTCAAAATTCATTTTCTGCATATCAAAAGTGAACAAAAAAAAGCGACTCCGCTATTGATTACCCATGGTTGGCCGGGTTCTTTTTTAGAAATGTTGAAACTGATTCCGCATTTGACAAAGGCCGAAGAAATCTCCTTTGACCTGGTAATTCCCTCCATTATAGGATTCGGATTTTCTGAAAAAAGCACCAAAGAAGGAGTAGATTACGGCTTTGTAGCCAATCTATGGCACAAACTCATGATCGAATTGGGTTATACCTCATATGGTATTCAAGGTGGTGATCTAGGTGCAGGGATTAGCATTAAACTGGCTCAAAAACACTCAAAAAACATCATTGGCTTACACCTAAATTATATTACTGACTCCTACCGGCCCTATACCACTGAAACGATACACGAAGAAACCAGGCACTATCTGGATTATTTAAAGAAATGGAATGATGATGAAGCCGCCTATGCGCTGATCCAAAGTACAAAACCCTTATCGCTATCCTATGGTTTGAACGATTCTCCAGTGGGGCTTTGCGCATGGATCATTGAGAAATTTCACGCATGGACCGATAATGACGGCCATATAGAAAACTGTATTACAAAAGATGAATTGCTCGCGAACGTTACCTTGTACTGGCTAACACAAACAATACATTCCTCGATCAGGTTCTATCGTGAAATAAGTCAAAACCCATTGCACTTTGGAGAAAATGATTTTGTTGGCATTCCTGTCGGTTTTGCCAAGTTTCCCAAAGAGATTCCGCTGCCACCAAGAACCTATATCGAACAAGGTTTTAATATTGTACATTGGACAGAGATGCCAAAAGGGGGGCATTTTGCCGCTTTGGAACAACCAGTCCTTTTTTCATCGGACATAAAAACGTTTTTTAAAAACATCCAATAAAGTAAATTTGTAAGATAAACCACTGCAGGTTCCATAAAATTTTGGGTACCTTGAACAACAAATCTATTGTAGTATATGCGTAGCCATAAAATCAGTCTCTTTTATTTTTGCCTCTTCTTAATGCAATGTAGCATTGCACAACAATACGATTCGGTTGTCATCGAAACCGATAGTATCGATAGCAATAACCAAACTTATAAACTGGGTACGGTGGTTGTTTTCGACTATGAAATTCTAGAAGATGGTACCTCCTACAAACTATCGAAGAACGAAAACATGTTCGAAAATCGGGAGTTTGAGCTCGTCCCCTATTCCGCAGAGACCCAAAAAATCAACAAAATTCATTTAATTGTCAGACCCGTTGACCCAGCAAAAAGATCAAATGAAAATCAGACACAGATCAGCTATTTACAGGAACCATACTTTGAAACTGTCAACTCTACCGGCGCAGTAGACAATGATAAAAACCTATGGATTCACCCTCCTAGAAACGGCTTTTTTAATGCACTCGAAACCGCCCCGTTTCCCTTTATAAAAAGACCCCTTACCATCGGCGCTTCATGGCAAGATGAGATGCTGATCGGAGAAGGTTGGGAAGGTGAAAAATGGGGGAAATGGGAAGGCAAGTTACTTTTGCAATATGAATACAAAGTAGTTGGAAGAGAAAAAATGGCCACCGCAATTGGAGAAATAGAATGTATGGTAATCGAAAGTACTGCTACAACAGACCGGGCGAATACGCACCTAAAAAGCTATTTTTCAGAAACCTATGGCTTCATTCGTCTTGAATATGAACTAATGACCGGGATTCAAATAAATTTTTGGATGGTCGATTTTAAAACAGACCAGAAGTTCAATGATATCCCAACTTTTTTTAAAACAAAAGAGTATCTCAAAAATTAAATATAGGAGCAAGCAATCACCAACCATCTCCATCTTTTTAAACTTTCTACCGCTAACCTCATACTTTTAATACTTTACATAGATACGCCCAACATCGCGTACCCAATACCCAACCTTGTACCAACCATAGCACTTTGTACCTCTAACCTTGTACCTTTTACCTCGTACCACCAACCTTCAACTTCAAAGTTCCCCTCAAATTCCTTACCTTCCTTCCACTAAAAATCCAACCATGATACGCATTATTTTCACTATAGTTGTTCTTTTTACCTTCAACCTAGGAATCGCTCAGGAATCGATTACCGGGTTTACGCCGGAAAACACAAAAAAACAACAGGCCCTCGAAAAGGCTTTTGAGGCAAAACTCACTGCAGACAACCTCGACCAATGGATGCAAAAAATGGCCGCTCAACCCCATTGGGTAGGAACAGACTATGGGCGTGAAAATGCCGAATGGATCCGAAAACAGTTTAAGTCATGGGGGTACGATGCCAAAATCGAAACCTATCATATCCTATTCCCTTTTCCCAAGCTACGTTTGCTTGAATTAACGGCTCCAACACAGTACACCGCCAAGCTTACGGCCGTGCCGGTAGAAGGCGATGAATTTACCGCGCAAGGAGAAGCTCTGTTACCCAGTTACAATGCCTTTTCGACCGATGGCGATGTAGAGGCCGAGCTCGTATTCGTGAATTACGGTATTCCCAAGGATTATGAAGAACTCGACAAATTGGGAATCGATGTCAAAGGAAAAATCGTTATTGCCAAATACCAAGGTTCATGGCGGGGCATTAAGCCCAAACTGGCAGCTGAAAAAGGTGCCATTGGTTGTATCATTTATTCCGACCCCAAAGATGATGGCTATGTACGGGGCGATGTTTACCCCAAGGGAGCATTTAAAAATAAAACAGGCGTGCAACGCGGTTCCGTGATGGACATGCCCACCTACCCCGGTGATGTACTTACTCCGGGTTATGGCGCTACAAAAGATGCCAAACGCCTTGATAGGAAAGATGCGCCTACGATCACCAAAATACCGGTATTGCCCATTTCTTATGAAGACGCGCTGCCGCTTTTAGAAGCCTTGGAAGGCGCTGTGGCGCCCAATTCATGGAAAGGCGGACTGCCCATTACCTATCATGTAGGCCCTGGACCTGCCAAAGTGCACTTGAAACTCGATTTTGATTGGAAACTTACCCCGGCACATAACGTAATCGCGACCATGAAAGGAAGCCAATTTCCGGATCAATGGGTCATGCGCGGCAACCATCACGATGCTTGGGTGCATGGGGCCAATGATCCCGTAAGCGGCATGGTCGCTTTGATGGAAGAAGCGCGTGTCGTTGGTGAACTGGCAACGAAAGGCAACAAGCCCAAACGTACCATTGTCTACTGCGCCTGGGATGCCGAAGAACCGGGATTGATTGGATCCACAGAGTGGGTCGAAGATCACCAAAGTGAGCTGCAACAAAAGGTAGTCGCCTATATCAATACCGACGGTAATGGTCGGGGATTTTTAGGCGCCGGCGGATCGCACAGTTTACAACAAATGGTTGGCGAGGTAGCGGCGTCGGTAACCGACCCACAAAAAGGAGTTTCTATCAAAGAACGTAGAAGCGCGGTAGATTTGATCAATGGCCGTAGCGAGAAATTCAAACTCTATGCCTTGGGATCCGGTTCGGATTATACCCCTTTTATACAACATGCGGGAATCGCTGCGCTCAACCTTGGTTTTGGCGGGGAGAATGCTGGTGGGGAATACCATACCATCTACGACACCTACCCACACTACAAGCGTTTTAAAGACCCTGGTTTTGCCTACGGCGTGGCCTTGGCAAATACCGCTGGTAGAATTACCCTTCGAATGGCAAATGCCGATGTATTGCCTTTTGAATTTTTACAATGGCATGAAACCGTTTCTGGCTATTTGAAAGAGATAATGAGTTCATGCACCACGATGCGGGAGTCTGTGGAAAAGCATAATACCATGGTTGATAAAAATGTTTTCGAACTGGTTTCAGACCCAAAGAAACCGTTTGTAAAACCTGAAAAAAAATCACCCATTCCGTACCTCGATTTTACACCTTTGCAAAATGAACTTTCCAAATTAAAAAGTACCATTCAGCAATGGAGCGAGGCCGACAAGACCAAATTGTCTGCCGCCGATCTTTTAAAGATCAACAAACAACTAATGCTCGCCGAGCAAGCTTTGACCTCAAGCGTGGGCTTACCCCGACGCTCCTGGTACACGCACCAAATTTATGCCCCTGGTTTCTACACTGGGTACGGCGTTAAGACCCTGCCCGGTGTCCGAGAGGCCATCGAACAGGAAAATTGGAAAGAAGCACAAGAGCAAATCGGGGTTTTGGCAAAGACCCTGAAACAGTTTGGTACACATATTGCAGAAATGAACAAACACTTCTAAAGTAAAAAAATCATGAGCTCAAACTATACAAAGATATTCAGCGGAAATGCTCTTTTAGGCAATCGCATTATCGCCGAACTTCAAGAGGCCGGCATCGAGGCCGTGGTTAAAAACCAGGGAGAATCGGCCCGATTGGCCGGATTTGGAAACACCATGACAGGCCATCTTGAATTAGAAGTACATCAAGACGAACTCGAAAGGGCAACTGCCATAGTTACCGCATGCACTAAAGAATCTTAGCAGGCAAGGCGATTCTTAATGCCGGGTCTTTGGTTAGCAACTGTTTTACGAGTGTGCCCAATAGCTCCAAGCTTTTGTCGATACGCTCGGTCCATAACATACCATAACTTAATCGCATACAATGCTTGTATTGGTCTTGCAGGGTAAAGATATTTCCCGGGGTAAATGTGATGTTTTGAGCAAGGGCCAAATCATATAATTCTTCGGTGTCTATGGCACGGTCGAGTTCCACCCATAACAGAAAACTACCCTTGGGTTTGCTCACCCGTGTACCCTCGGGAAAATAGCGGCCGATTGACCGGATGTACTTAATACTATTTGCATGCAATGTCTCCCGCAAACGACGCAGGTGATGATCGTACCGCCCGTTTTCTAAAAAATTGGCGACCGTTTCTTGCATAATCGTGGCGGTAGAAGAAGAAAGATACAGTTTCAGTTTCATAACCTCGTCAAAATACCTTCCTGGGGCTACCCAGCCTATTCGATACCCGCCCGCAACAGTTTTGGAAAAGGAACTCACCCATAGTATCAAACCGGTATCATCATAAAATAAGCAGGGAGTCGGCCGTTTTTTTCCATAGTAAATCTCTCCACAAATATCATCCTCGATCAAGGGAATTTCATAGGCCTGTATCAAACGTACCAATTCTTTTTTGTGGGTTTCGGGCATTACGCTTCCCATGGGGTTGCTAAAGTTACATACCAATAAAACACAGTGAATACGTTGCCTTTTAAGTACTTTTTCCAAAGCCTCTAAATCGATACCGGTACTAGGGTCGGTCGGGAGTTCCATTACTTTCAAGCCCAAAGTATTCGCCAATTGAAGAATCCCGTAAAAAACCGGACTTTCTACAACAATCGTGTCTCCCGGTTTTGTAACCGCCATTAAGGAAAGTGATAAGGCACTGGTGCAACCCGCCGTAATGACCACATCTTGTTCGCCAAGGGCGCCTCCCCACAACATTGTTCGTTTGGCAATTTGACGCCGTAAATTCTCACTTCCTTGAATATTATCATAATAGGTGCCTCCCGCCGGAAGCTTACTAACCGTTTCATGAAGGGTCTTGCTCAATTTAGCAACTGGCAGCAGGTCGGCCGCCGGCACGCCCAGCGACAAGTTTACGATCTCCTTATTACTTAGATTTTGATAAAAATCAATGATCATTTCGGTAACGCCCTGTTGTACCGCCTTTTTCTTGGGGTTTGATTTTATGGGGCAAGCAGGTATGCGCTGCGCACAATAGGATACATAGTAGCCCGACCGTGGTCGGGATTCAACAAGACTCTTGGCCTCCAAACGATAATAGGCCTGTAACACTGTACTGATGCTTACACCATACTCTTGTTTCAGTACCCGAACCGATGGTAGTTTATCTCCTGTGAGCAAAACTCCCTCGAGTATCTGCTGTTCTATATGCTTGGCAATATCATTATATAAATAAGTATTTTTCTCTGTTCCCATGGTTAAAAAAAATATCTGTACTGGTCAAATTTACAAAAACTGAATCTGTTATGGTGTTTATTTTTAATCGAACTTTGAGTATTGTTATTGTAGGTTCAAAATCACATCAAATGCAAGGGTACTCACACAACATTCCTGTTCCTGCCTCAATAAGCCATCTTATAAAGCACATTCGATACGCAGAGATAGATACCAATAATCAAGTAACACCAGACTTGCTGGTGCCACAATTACATCAAGAGTTGGTGTTTCTTTTTAAGGGAAGGTATCGAAAGCGAAAGGGTTCCTCCAAGGATATGGCTTTTGAAATGCGGGAATCCTCCATCATCGGAATTCAAGAGCAATTGATTATGAGCCGCCCGATAGGCAGTACCAAGAGCATTGGCATTCAGTTTTACCCCATGGCATTTTATCAACTCTTCCGAGAAGCGGGCGTAAACACTTTGAACAAACACCTTCCGCTGCCCAAGTTCGGGAAAGACTCGCTTTTACAGTTGCATGACAAACTAGCAGAAGTAAATTCTCCAAAGGAGGTTGCCGATCAAATAGAAGCTTTTTTTGACAAGCTTGGTAAAACAACCTCCTTATCTGAAGCTGGTAAAACAGCGCAAAAATGCATAGAAACCTTAGCGTTGTTCAAGGGTGTTGTCGATTTTAAAAAATGGGCGCACCTCAACTATATAACACTTGCCGAACTAGAACGTTGTTTTGAGCAATTCCTAGGTCTTTCATTACAAGAAGTACAAACCATCGTGAAAACCGCCGCTAGTTACCTAAACATGAATGAGATGAATAGCGATAAGGATAGGACCAGTTCGCCCTTAAGAAACCTCTTGAACGACATTGGTCTCGGAACTCCCTACCCATGCGATAAATCATAAGATTGCCCAGTAGAACAGATTTCTTTTATTATCTCCTTTAAGACCACTCATGAAAAAACAAGAACACATACAAACCCAATTATATCAAGACAGTAAAAACCAACAGTTGTTCGAAGAAGCCCAAAAATTTGGATTTGATTATCTAACAACCGTTTTTGACCGAACTGTTTTCCCAACGGAAAAGGCCCTTGCCGATTTAAAACACTTTCAGGAAACAATGCCCACTTCTCCTACCGCTGCAAATGAGGTGATTCGGTTACTAAATACCTATGGCGCCCCAGCTACTGTCGCCACATTGGGAGCTCGTTATTTTGGCTTTGTTTCAGGGAGTGCAGTCCCTGCAGGGTTAGCCGCAAAGAGTTTGGCCACCTTTTGGGATCAAGCCCCGGCGATGCATGTACTTTCTCCAATTGGATCTACTCTGGAAACCGTTGTGGAATCTTGGTTGAAAGAATTGTTCAACCTACCGAATAATACTGTTGCAGGTTTCGTTAGCGGCACTTCAATGGCAAACTTTTGTGGCTTGGCAGCGGCACGTTACCGCCAACTGTCGAAGCTCGGTTGGGATATGAACGCAAATGGCATTTTCGATGCTCCCAAATTACGTATAGTCACCGGAAAACACGCACATTCAACTATTCTAAAGTCGATTACACTTCTTGGTTTCGGAAAAAATAATACCGAATGGATCGATGTTGATGACCAAGGCCGTATTCGACCCGACCTTATTCCAGAATTGGACGACAGTAGTATTCTAATTTTACAAGCGGGCAATGTGAATAGCGGTTCTTTCGACAATTTCGAATCTATCTGCGAAAAGGCCAGAAAAGCGGGGGCTTGGATTCATATCGACGGGGCCTTTGGCCTCTGGGCAGGAGCAGTAGAGAAATTGTCTTATCTGACCAAGGGTATCGAACATGCTAATTCCTGGGCTGTTGATGGTCATAAGACCCTGAACACCCCCTATGACAGCGGCATCTTATTATGCAGCGACGAAGAAGCATTGCGATCGGCCTTGCATATGAGCGGTAGTTATATCGTAACCAGCGAACAACGCGATGGTATGTTCTATACCCCAGAAATGTCTCGTAGAGCGCGTATCATTGAACTATGGGCCACCATAAAAAACCTTGGCAGGCAAGGCATCGACGAAATGGTCTATGGCATGTTCCAAAGAGCACTACAATTCTCGAACGAGCTTTCTAAAATAAAGGGCTTTACTATTCTAAATGAGGTAGTATTTAATCAGGTACTATTACAATGTGAGACAGATGACATCACCCAAAAAACAATGAAAGGCGTGCAAGAACTTCGAGAATGTTGGGTAGGCGGTTCTATCTGGGGCGGTAAAAAAGTAATTCGTATCAGCGTTTGCTCCTGGGCGACTACTGCAGAAGATGTGAGTAGATCCGTGCGTTCTTTCGAAAAAGCGCTTCTGGAGGCGCAACAACAGCCCGTTGCCTAATACAAGACCCTTTTTTCCCTGTGGTTTTTTTCGTTCACTAAAAGTACCGATGTTAGTATTTCGCTTATCGAGGATTGTGTATTTTTAAGGAGCGTAAATTGACCAAACATGAAACGGCACCATCTCCTTTTTAGCATATCCCTACTATTAATGGGTTCTCTTTGTTTGAATTCTTGTAACAAGCAATCGAAACCCAAGGAGATTCCCGAAACAATTGTAGAAGATTCGCTAATAGGCTCCACGAGAGCTACCGAAGCGCGAGAAACGATTGCGGCCGTAGTGGCAGACGGGCTCGAACTAAGTCTGTGGGCCAACGATTCTTTGGCACCAGACCCCATTGCAATGCAGATTGATGATCAAGGAAGTATATATCTAACGAGAACCAATCGCCAGAAAAATTCAGAATTTGATATTCGAGGGTACCAGCATTGGATGACGCGGTCGATAAGCCTACAAACGGTGGAAGAACGCCGTATCTTTTTAAAAGAGACCTTCGCTCCCGAACTGAGCACGGAGAACGAATGGTTCCCTGATCTCAACGGCGATGGAAGCCACGATTGGAAAGACCTTACAGTGGAAAAGGAAGAAATCTGGAAATTAGAAGATACGAACAAGGATGGGATTGCCGATAAATCTACTCGCATCCTGGAAGATTTTAATGAAGAAATAACAGACGTTGCCGGGGCCTTGCTCGTTCGCAAAGACGACATTTTTGTAGGTGTAGGCCCTGATATGTGGCGGCTTTGGGATACGAACGACGATGGAGTGCTTGATGAGAAAACCTCGATCGCCCATGGTTTTGCAGTGCATATCGGTTTTGGCGGACACGGCATGTCGGGCGCAATCGAAGGGCCCGATGGCAAAATATATTGGGGCATTGGGGATATTGGTGCCAGTATTACGACTCTTGCAGGCGAAAAGCACCACTACCCGAATCAAGGAGTGATCGTGCGTTGCAATCCGGATGGGAGCGATTTTGAAATCTTCGCCCGTGGCCTTCGCAACACCCATGAATTTGTATTTGATGCCTATGGCAATATGATCTCCTCAGACAATGACGGGGATCATGCGGGTGAAAGTGAGCGCCTTGTGCACATTGTAGAGGGTTCTGATGCCGGTTGGCGTTCGAACTGGCAATATGGTAAGTATACCGATCCCAGGAACAATGGTTACAACGTTTGGATGGATGAAAAATTATACCTACCCCGTTGGGAAGGACAGGCAGCCTATATTCTACCTCCTATCATGAACTACCACAATGGGCCCACAGGCATGGCTATTAATCCTGGAACGGCACTGGGAACCGAATGGACCAACCAATTCTTTTTAACCGAGTTTGTTGGCGACCCGGGACGTTCCCATATATGGTCGTTCGGCCTAAAACCCCAAGGTGCTTCATTTGAATTGGATGGGGAGACCGATGTATTGAGCGGGGTACTCCCTACTGGAATACAATTTGGCCCCGATGGCGCATTGTATCTTGCCGACTGGATCAATGGCTGGGGCACCAAAAACTCCGGGCGTGTATGGAAACTAGACGTTACGGATGCCACGAATGATTTAGAGAAAGCGCGTATGGAAACAAAGCGCCTTATGACCTTAAACTATGAAGAGGAGGATACCGACGCCCTAATTGCCCTCTTAAGAAATCAGGATATGCGAATTCGTAAAAAAGCCCAATTTGAATTGGCCACCCGTACTTTTTGGGGATACCGCGCCATGAAAAAAGCACTAACTGAAGAGACCGATCAATTGGCCCGTATACATGCCATCTGGGGCATAGGTCAAATAGCGGCTGCCGATACCGAAGAGGCCGCCCCCTTGGAAGCACTCCTAGAAGATAAAGATCCTGAGATCGTGGCACAAGCGATCAAAGTACTAGGCGATGTTACCTATGAAGCGGTAGCTCCCAAATTGTTGTCTTTATTGAAAAGTGAACACCCAAGAGTACAATTTTTTGCCGCCCAAGCATTGGGAAGGCTTCGTTATGAAGCGGCCATATCACCTCTTTTAGACCTCTTGGCAGACAATAAAGATGAAGATTTGTATCTAAGACACGTGGCCGTGCTGGCACTTTCCCGAATTGGAAAGGAGGCGCCCATCGTTGCGCTCGTAGATCATGAAGATGCAAGCCTTCGCCTCGCTGCGGTTTTGACCTTGCGAAGAATGGGTCATGCGGCGGTGGCAAATTTTTTGGATGATGAAAACGAGTATATTGTTACGGAAGCTGCAAGAGCTATCAATGATGATTGGTCTATTACGGCAGCACTTCCTGCCTTGGCCCAACAGCTTACAAAAGAGCACTTGCGTTCTGAGCCACTACTGCGACGTGCCATAAACGCTGCTTTGCGTGTGGGAGGCGACCAACAACTGGATGCACTTCTGAGCTTTTCGAAAAGAACCACCGTTGCGAGCACCCTAAGGGGGGAGGCATTGGCCGCCTTGGGAGGCTGGGCCAATCCTTCGGTTTTAGATCGCGTAGACGGCAGGTTCCGAGGTGAAATTAAAAGGGACTCAATGGCCATAAAAGCAAAAATCGAAAAGGGGATTCCAGCCTTTTTGGAAGAGAACGATCCCGATATACTTCAAGGAGTAGCAAAAATGGTGGGCGCTCTGGGTATTACGGGATACAATAACGAGCTACTGAGCATCCTAAGTTCACACAAAGACGCAAAGGTTAGGGCAGCCATGTTGGCCGCTTTGGGCTCGCTCGGTACGGCTATCGATATTGAAAATGCCTTGAACATTGGTATGCGCGATAAGGCGCAACAGGTGCGCGAAACCGCCGTGGGCTTATTGGGCAAAATCGATATTTCAAAAGAACGGTTGCCCCAACTTGCAAATTCTTTTTTCAAAAATGGTTCTGCTGGTGAACAACAACGCATGTTGGCCGTTCTAGGTGCAATGCGCTTAGAAAAAAGCGGACCAGTGTTGACCAATTTGATTCAAAAAGCAAAGAGGAACCAACTATCGCCCCATGTGACCCTAGATTTGATAGAGGCAGTCGAAGCCACCGGTTCGGCCGAACTGACGTCGCAACTGGCAACCTTAAAAAGCAGCGACCACTCCCTTGAGGCCTATAAAGAAACCCTTTATGGCGGTAGTTGGTGGCCCGGTTACGAAGTCTTTACGAGCAACCCTACCGCGCAATGTGTACGCTGCCATGCAGTAAGCGGTGCTGGAGGCAAAGTAGGGCCTGCCTTGGACAATATTGGCGCTGAATTAACGAGGGAAGAATTACTAGAATCTTTGATAGAACCCAGCAAACGTTTGGCACCCGGTTATGGTAGTATTACAGTGACTCTGAAAGACGGTCAAAAAGTGACAGGGGTCCTGGAAAAAGAAACCGAAGAGGCTTTGATTATTCGAACCTCAGATGCCGAACCTATGGAAATAGCTCCCTCTAGGATCGTTCAACGCGTAAATAGCCCGTCAGCTATGCCAGCAATGGGACGACTGATCAGCAAACGTGAACTCCGAAACCTTATAGAGTATCTGGCAAGTTTGAAGAGCGAATAAAACCTATGTAAGACGGGTACAACCTGCGACTTAATAGTGGTTAGCTTCAGTTTTGGCAATTTCGAATTCGGCCACTAGTTCTTTAATGATTTCGGCCGCGGGTTTTATCTCGTTGATCAAAGCGGCTACCTGCCCTATTTCGAGCTCGCCCTCTTCCATATCTCCTTCGAACATGCCTCTTTTTGCACGGGCCCGACCCAATAATTCTTTCAGCTGTTCTGTTTTTGCACCATTGGCATAGGCAAGCTGTACATCTTGGTAAAACTTGTTTTTGAGTAAACGCACCGGTGCCAGTTCTTTTAAGGTAAGTTGCGTAGCACCTTCACCAGCCTCCAGTACACTCTTTTTAAACAAATCATGGGAAGATGCTTCTTCACTTGCTACAAAACGGCTGCCTATTTGCACGCCATCGGCCCCTAATACCATTGCGGCCAACATGGCCCTTCCGGTTGCGATTCCGCCTGCCGCCAGTATCGGAATGGTGATTTTTTCCTTTACCGCAGGAATCAATACCAAGGTGGTCGTTTCATCATGTCCATTATGCCCACCTGCTTCAAAGCCTTCTGCAACAATCGCGTCTACACCCGCTTGTTCGGCTTTTAGGGCAAACTTGACGCTGCTGACGACATGTACTACAGTAATTCCCTTTTCCTTCAGGAAAGTCGTCCATGTTTTGGGGTTTCCTGCAGAGGTAAAAACAATCTTTACCCCTGTTTCGACAATGATTTGCATTAGCTGCTCAATGTCCGGGTACAACATTGGCACATTAACCGCAAAGGGGTTCTTGGTGGCCTTTTGGCAATTTTCTATATGCGTACGCAACACATCGGGGTACATAGAACCTGCACCTATAATTCCCAAGCCACCTGCATTGGAAACTGCAGATGCCAAGCGCCAACCACTGGCCCAAATCATACCTGCTTGCACAATAGGGTATTCAATACCAAAAAGTTGTGTGATTCTGTTTTGCATACTAGCTGTGTCTTCTAAGGTGATAGCGAAGAACCAACGCTCTTTACGAAATTACGCCAGAACCAATAAGTTCCTCACCATCGTACCAGGCTACAAACTGGCCTTCGGTAATGGCAGATTGCTGATTTTCAAAATCAACATACAGTCCGCCATTCACTTTATAAAGTATCGCTTTTTCTAGAGGTTGTCGGTACCGAATACGCGCCATCACTGCCATGGTCTCATCCACTTTCAAGGCTAAATCTGTTCGTACCCAGTGCAGTTCGTCATCGGTCACAAAAAGGGTACTGCGATAGAGGCCGGGATGCGATTTTCCCTGTCCTGTATAAATCACATTGGTAGTAACATCGGTCTCGATAACAAATAGCGGTTCTTTGGTGCCACCAACATCCAGTCCTTTGCGCTGCCCTTTCGTAAAATAATGGGCCCCTTGATGTTCACCAACTACTTTTCCGTCGTTTACCTGATATACCGGCTTTTCAGAATCATAGGCCAACTCCTTTTCCTTGCTCTCAAATTGAGGCCGTTTTTTATGCAATTGAGGTACATCGGAAGGCACTTCTACGATAACCCCTTTTCTAGGCTTTAGTTTTTGTTGCAAAAAATCGGGTAGTCGTACTTTC
>CALLVX010000177.1 GCA_938010765.1 uncultured Flavobacteriaceae bacterium
AAAGTCTTTGCGTAATCTACAAAAACCGATCAATATCCAATTCTCCTGAGTGTGGATCATGGCAAAGGGTTCAACTTTTCGTTGGGTACGTTGGTTTTGCAATGAAAGATAGTCGAGTGATACCAGTTGGTAATTGGTCACCGCAGATTGTAGTTGTATCAGGTAGTCACTGGTTTGTTCGTTATCGATATTGGATCGGATTACCAAGCGTTCACTCAACAAAACCGTTTTATCTTTTTGAGTGTATTGCAGTACCGCCTTTATCTTTTCGATGGCGTTTTTACACTGATCGGCCAACGATTTGTCTTTATTTCTTCGAATAATCTGTTCGGCCGTAATAAGCGCGTTTGCCTCTTCCTCGGTAAACATCACCGGGGGCAATTTGTAGCCCTCCATGATCGAGTAGCCTTTTCCTTCCTCGGTAAAAACCGGAATACCCGATTTTTCGAGTGTACGTATGTCGCGATACACCGTTCGAATACTTACCTGATGCTTTTCGGAAATGTCCCGGGCCGTAACAATGCGTTTTGATTGCAGCTGCGTCAAAATTGCGGTAAGCCGAGCCAACCTGGGTTTCTCCTTATCCATCTTTATGGTTTGAAAATGTCTTTTTGATCAATTGTGCAATTCCTTTTATAGAGTCGGGAACCTATGAAGTTGATCCGTAGCTATTAAAAGTCCTATAAAAAAATGAAAAACCCAAAAGAGCGCATAAAAAAAGGCATTCCAATACTGGAATGCCTTTTTGAGGGTACTAAAGTGTGGGTACTAGTTAGGGAGTATTACTTGAAAACGTGTTTTCTACTTGTGCAATGGTAGTTGTCTCTATTATTTTTGTATCTATATCCGTAGTTTTTTCTGAATGATAGTAGGCTATGCTCACTGCGATTAAACAAGTAAAATATAAAAGACTTTTAGTTTTGTAGGTCATGTTTTTGGTTTTTTGGGTATGTTGGTTATTAGTTGATTTCTTCATCTAAATTAGAACAGAAACGCTTGCACTTTCGGTATTTGTTGTGAAAATACCCGCTTTTTGATGTCAAAACCCTCTTTCTTGTGGTGTTCATTTAAAAAAGGCCCAGAACTGAAAAATGGGGTATGGATAAAGGGTTTTATTTCTTCGATAAGGAACTTATGATACTTGTTAGTTCTAGGAAGGTTTTCTATTTTTTAAGGTAAGCTGGGTAGTGTTGGTCTTTTGATTGAACCCTAATTGAAAGAAAAGTTTAAACCACTTCTGAAAAAAAAGAGGGCCAACATACTATGGTGGCCCTTTTTCTCTACTGTGCTTATTTTCCGGCCTTTTTGCCTTTCTTGCGTTTTTCTCTTTTTTGCTTTCCGTGTTTTGCCAGTAGCCTCTCCCATTTTTCGTATTGTTCTTGGGAAAGAATCTCTTTCATTTTTGCCTTTTGGGCAATTTTCTGATCTAAACGCTCCATTTGCATGGCGTATCGTTCCTCACTACTAGGTTTCGACTTTTCCTTTTTTTCTTTTTTCGCAGCACGTGCTTCCATCTTTTCTTTTCTCAATTTGGCCTTCTCCAAGTTGATGGCTTGTATTTGATTTTGTTGCGCTTCGCTAAGATCTAAGGCCAGGGTCATTTTTTTGGTGTGAAGACTGGCCATTTGTGTTGTGGAGAGATCCTGCAGATGTCCGCGCCGTCCTTCCCCTCGTTGTGCTGTGGCAACGACCCCTATAAGGAGCATTATTGCCGATACTACTACTTTTTTCATGCGTTTGTTTATTTTGATTTATAGTAGTTTGACTTTTAAACGAGATAAAGGTTTAACACATGCTATGGGTTTGGGACTATTTTAACGACCAATTTGGTTCAATAAAAAAGACGCGGCAACAGCCGCGTCTTTTTTTATGTAGGTCAATTCGAGGTTATTTCTTAATCAGCAGAATTCTCATCCATAGCGTCCTCAATAGAGACAGAATTCATCTCCACTTTTGCCAGTTCATCTTTAACTTCGTTTTTATTAAATTCGTTTTTCCCATGGCTGTAGTAGGTCACGACCGCGGTTATAAAACAGATAAGGTAGAAAAGGCTTTTTAATTTGTAGGACATGGTGTTTGGTTTTGATTCTGAGACCAAATTATAAAAACCTTACCTTCAAAAAAGCCCATTGTTGTCAAATGGGCCTTTTCTGGTGGTCAATCACCAAAAAGTTGTGGTAATTGGTATTTCATAATCCGTTTTTTCGTATGCTTAGTCGACAAAAAAGCCTAGGGCGCACTTTATAGAATTCCCTATTTAGGATCTAAAATAGCATCGATTCGCTCTACTGCATCTTGCAAATGGTATCTGCTCATACTATTCGATGTTCTTCCCATAGCTCCCTGGATCGTTCTTTTTAAAGTGTTGAGTTCGGCACGAGCTATTGATCGTATGTCCGACTGGCTCGTATTTACAACCGTCGATTTTTGATATCCTCCAAAAGCGGGCCGTTTGCCTTGGTTTTCGGCAGTCATCAAATAGGCCAATCGGTCTATGTGCGCCTTTTGTAGGTTTCTTCTATAGGTGTCAATGGCATTACCATTTCTAAGCTCGGACCATAATCCGTTACGCAGGTCGCGCATCATATCTAAAAGACTATATGCTTCTTGGCCATTGGCCGTTTCGTTCTCTATTAATCGGGCCATTTTACCCAGACTTAACATCGTATTCAGAGAACGCACTTGCATCGAACGCACTTGCTCTACGAAACCGGAGTATTGGGTCTTGCTAAAAATGTTTTGATCTAACAACCATTCTGGAGTGTCGAATAACTGCTCCTGCAAAAATTGCATGCAATTCTCTTGATGTGATTTGGGCACATGGGTATACACCGCCCCTTCTTGGTCATAGGTTTTTTGATGTTCATATACACCTCCTATATTATTGGCAACATGTCCCATATAGCGATTGAACTGAGAAACTACCTGCCGGTGCATGGTTTCGAGATTATCATAGTTTTGACCATCTTCGGCGGTCCATTCTTCTAGCTTGGGTACAATGCGTTTTAGGTTCGCAATACCATACATACCCGCTTTGATCGCATCATCACCCAAATCTTCCGTCTGTGAACTGGGGTCAACAACATCGCCTACCTGCTGGTGTCCAAAACGGTATAAGGGATCGCCCGCATGTTGCAGTATCCAACTATCCAAAGTAGCTTTTTCTTCCTCCGCACTGGTATTCAAAATAGGCTTGTACCCCCATTGAATGGCATATTTATCATATACGCCAATATCTGGCATTAAAGCAACGCCTTCATCCCCTGGCTGGGCAACGTAATTAAAACGGGCATAATCCATAATAGAAGGGGCTGTGCCATATTTTTTTGTAAAAGAAGCGGATCGCAGTGAGTCTACAGGATAGGCGACGCTACTTCCCATATTATGAGGTAAGCCGATAGTGTGGCCCACTTCATGGGAGGAGACGAAACGAATAAGACGTCCCATTACCTCTTTCTTAAAACCTACTCCTCGGGCATCTGGATTAATAGCAGCCGTCTGTACAAAATACCAGTTGCGCAACAGGCTCATTACATTGTGGTACCAATTAATATCAGATTCCAGGATCTCACCACTCCGCGGATCGCTCACATGCGGACCGTTGGCATTGGGAATCGGAGATGCCAAATAACGTACAACAGAATACCGAACATCTTCGGGCGACCATTCAGGATCTTCTTCTGCCGTTGGGGGATCTTTGGCCAAGATAGCATTTTTGAATCCGGCCGCTTCGAAAGCAACCTGCCAGTCTTCGATTCCTTGCTTTATATAAGGTACCCATTCTTTTGGCGTCGCACGATCTACATAGTATACAATAGGCTTTTTAGGTTCTACAAGCTCTCCTCTTTTGTATTTTTCAATGTCTTCCTCCTTCACTTCCAAGCGCCATCGATCCAAAAAGCGAATGGTCTTACTCTCCTGTGCATCCAAGCCATAGTCTACCTGCCCTCTTGCGAACCACCCTACACGTTCGTCAAAATACCTTCTTTTCATGGGGGTTTTGGGCAGCAAGATCATCGAGTTGTTGATTTCCACCGAAATGGAACCAA
The DNA here is from genome assembly GCA_938010765.1 of uncultured Flavobacteriaceae bacterium. GTDB lineage: Bacteria > Bacteroidota > Bacteroidia > Flavobacteriales > Flavobacteriaceae > Pelagihabitans. The sequence continues at coordinate 4,050 of CALLVX010000177.1, forward strand.
TACTACCATTGCTAGGCGGCTTTTTGGCGAAATAGGTCTTTACATGTCGCGCCTCCAAGTTTAAGGGGTAACTTTTTACAGATTCGATATAACTACGACTTTCGTCTAAGCGGGATACCTTATAACGCTCTCTAAAAAAAGTAGGCATCCCTAGGGCCTGTACATCTTTAATTAGCAAATCGTTTACCCGAATTACGGTAGCAGGGTTTAACGAATCTTTTTTAAAAGCCTTGATATCAAAGGCATAGAGCACAGGTTCAAAGTTCGAATTCACAACTGCCTCATGCACCGGGAGCGAGTCAGCTGCTACAATATCATAGGATACAACCCGCAACAAAACCTTGGTAGGCCTTTTTTCCCATCGTAGTACTTGGGTGTTGATCTTACCACCACCAAAGCCAATACCGCTGGCGGTTTTTGAAATTCTGGTTACCATCAGCATTTCTTTGTTGAAAAGCGAATCCGGGATTTCGTAGTAGTGGTTTTCTTCTACTTGGTGCGTGGTAAAAAGACCCTCGTCAGATTTGGCATCTTTCGTAATTACCTTATCATACGGTTTTATTTTATCTTTCTTGTCCCCCGGTTTTCCGGAGTCTTGTTCGGTGTTCTTTTTTTTCTTTTTGAAGATTTGTGCATCAACGGTGGTAGTACCTAAAATAAAGAAGACGATAAGAAGTTTGGCCCAGTTAGTTTTCGACATTTTGGTTTTGTTTTGGATTTTTTCAAAGAACCGAAAAATTAAGGAGTCATATTGTTAATAAAATCATAACCAAACCCTAGGATTCAGGTAAGGTTCCATGTTCAAATTGCTTTTGCCCTATCTTTGTTTTTTGCATGCCTATGGCTTCAATTGTTACGTGTTGATGAACGATATCGAAAAATTTCTCACTTCAAAGAAAGTACGGCCCACGGCTATGCGTATCTTGGTTTTCCGGTTATTGGCTCAGCGCCAAACGGCCATAACCCTCACCAATATTGAGAACCGTTTCGAAAAATCGGACCGGACGACCCTGTACCGAACCGTCAAAACTTTTGAAGAAAATGGACTAGTACATCGTATAAACGATGGGAGCGGGGTTCCCAAATATGCGTTGTGTGAAGAGGGTTGTGAATGTGACATACACAATGATCTGCATTTACATTTTCATTGCAACCGCTGTGATGAAACCAGCTGCTTGACCGAACACAAAATTCCTCAGATCAATATTCCCAAGGGTTATCTGGCCGAAGACATTAATTTGGTAGTAAACGGTCTTTGTGATCGTTGCAATGTTGACTAATGCACTTCCATTGCATTCGTTTGGCGCCTACTTTTGCTTCATAAATAAAAAGCATGTGTACGAATTGCGAAACGCACGACCATTCTAACGGAATTCTTGGCAAGTTTACAGAATTGTATTTTGCCATAGCGAGTGGACTGTTTTTGTTAACCGGGTTTTTTCTTGAAATATCTTCTGGATTTGGACAAATTATTCAATTGTGCTTCTACTTGGCGGCCTACTTTTTTGGCGGTTATTTTATTCTAAAAGAAGCGATTCTGGTTATTGCCAAGGGAAGGTTTGAGATTGACTTTCTAATGTTGGTCGCCGCGGTCGGGGCGGGTTTTTTAGATAAATGGGCAGAAGGCGCATTGCTGTTATTTCTCTTCAGTTTGGGACATGCACTGGAACACTATGCAATGGGGAAAGCCAGAAAATCGATTGCTGCCTTGACCGATTTGGTGCCTAAAATGGCCTTTTTGAAAAGAGGGGCCGAGGTAGTGGAAGTTCCGCTAGATTCTTTAAAAATAGGGGATCTTATTATCGTAAAACCCAACAGTAAGATAGCGGCCGATGGTATTGTGGTCAGGGGAGAAGGAAGCGTTGATCAATCGGCTATTACGGGTGAGAGTATTCCGGTGGATAAGATTGCCATGGCCAATACAGAGGAAATACAAAACAGTTCTAGGACAATAGCGAATGAACATCGGGTGTTTTCGGGAACTTTGAATGGCGATAGTCTGTTGGAAGTTCAAGTAGAAAAAGTAACCGCCGATTCTACGCTAAGTCGTTTGGTGAATATGGTACATGATGCCCAGGAACAAAAGTCGGAAACCCAGTTGCTGACAGACCGTTTTCAGAAGTGCTATGTGCCCGCCGTGATCCTGTTGGTGTTCGTTCTGAATTTTGTGTTTTTGGTTGTTGATGAAACCTGGAGCAGTAGTTTCTACCGATCTATGGCAGTGCTGGTAGCGGCCAGCCCCTGCGCTTTGGCAATTTCTACTCCGGCAGCCGTATTAAGTGGTATTGCGAGAGCGGCAAAGGGCGGTGTACTGATAAAATGCGGGCGTCCTTTAGAAGACTTGGGTGGCCTCAAAACCTTGGCATTCGATAAAACAGGTACTTTAACCGAAGGGAAGCCCAAACTTACCGATGTGATTCCTTTAGGGAACATAGGCAAAGATACATTGCTTGCTATTGCAGTTGCAGTAGAAAGTTTAAGTGATCACCCCTTGGCCAAGGCGGTTGTGCGCGACGGGAAAGCACAGCTGGCAGATAGGAAACTGCCCATAGCTGAAAATTTGACCGCCATACATGGGAAAGGGCTTACCGCTCAATTGGAAGGCAGAAAGGTGGGTATAGGAAATGTAAAGCTCTTCGATAAGAACAAAGAGGAGTTAGATGATTCCCTGCAGGAACTCATTTTGAAGCTAGAGAAAGAAGGCAAGACTTTGATGTTGGTGCAACAGGAAGGAACCTTCATTGGTTTGTTGGCCTTGATGGATGTTCCCCGATCAACCACCAAACAAACTATAGTGCGGTTACGCCGATTGGGTATTGAAAAAATGGTAATGCTAACGGGTGATAACCAACGGGTGGCCGATGCCGTTGCCAATGAAATTGGTCTTACCGAAGCGCGAGGAAGCCTGCTGCCAGAAGAAAAAGTGTCAGAGATACAAGCTTTGTTAGTTCCCGAAGGGAAACTGGCGATGGTGGGCGATGGGGTGAACGATGCCCCGGCAATGGCCTATAGTACTGTTGGTATCGCTATGGGGGCGGCTGGTAGCGATGTAGCTTTGGAAACCGCCGACATTGCCTTAATGGGAGATAAATTGGAAACCTTGCCTTTTGCCATTGCCCTCAGCAGAAAAGCCCATGCGATCATTCGGCAGAACTTGTGGATCAGCCTTGGGATGGTCGCCTTGTTAGTGCCAGCCACCCTATTTAGTTGGGCGAACATTGGAGTGGCCGTCATATTTCATGAGGGATCGACCCTTTTGGTAGTGCTCAATGCCTTACGCCTACTCGCATTTAAAAGTCGTTGATTTATGTTGTTTTTTGAATTTTTCAATATTTATTGTAACATTTCGCTTTTTTTCAAGTCATATAAGTAGAAAATTTTCATTTTTCAATTTTCGAATTAGTTATGATAAAGCTGTCCCCGGGGGAGGACGGCTTTGTCTATTTTATAAGCTTTCACATCTCATAAAAGACCGTTGGCCGTTCGCATGCGTCTCAAACCAATTCCTGCCTTCTTTCTCGGCCATCTATTCTTTACCGGCACGAGTGTTTAAAAGGGCAAATCTTCGATAAACGGTTCACCGGTAACTCCTTAACAAAAAAATAACAACTGTCTTTTACTTTTTTTGGTGTTAAAAATTCACCCTGGAAGCTACCATGCTGTCAAGAAATAAAAAGGGAAATTGCCATAATCTTAGCAAAAGCTTTCAAAGTTTACGAATCTGATATTTTAGGTACTTTTCCCAAGATTGGTGACAGGGAAAGTATTGCAATATTCCTGAAAAGCCGCGTTATACTCATTCATACAATTAACCTAAATGTTATGTGCAACAAGAATTTAAAGCTGAGTGTAGTAATAGGGTTCCTTATGGTAAACAGCGTTTTTGCCCTGGATTCCAAAAAAGAAAAAGAAGAACTTGACCTAAATAGTATTGAGGAAGTGGAAGAAGAATTAGATTTTGATCCTGGGTTCGATACTGCTAAGTATCTTCCTGAAGGTTTTGATGCCTATGCTTTTGCGACAGATGTACAAAGCATTAATTATATGGATGCAAATGATGTTTTCGAGTTAGATTTTGACACCAAGGAATACCTTCCCGAAGGTTTTGACCCTTATAAGCGAAAGTAAGATCGACAGAATGGGCTGAGATGATCGAACAAATAACCGTCACTTGAAGTGACGGTTTTTTTATACAATAAACCTTCTTGTTTTTTAAAATAGCATCGGTACCACAAATTGAAATAACAGTACAAGCAATACCACTGCTATGAGGTTGAGTATAATACCGACACGGGCCATTTGATGTACTTTGATATGACCACTTGCAAAAACAATCGCATTGGGAGGGGTGGCCATGGGAAGCATAAAGGCACAACTGCTGGCAATGGTAACGGGAATCAATAGATAGAGGATGGGAATCTCGAGACCAATTGCAATCCCGGCGACTACAGGAGCCAGTACTGCTACCAACGCTACGTTGCTCATTAATTCGGTCATGAAGAGCATTAAAAAAATAAGCAAGACAGCTGTTAGCAAGATACTAATATCGCTTGCGGCGATCGCACCGGCGACTACATCTACAATACCGCTTACCGACATTCCCTTGGCCAGCGCAAGCCCACCTCCGAATAAAATTAAAATACCCCAGGCCAATTTGGAGGTATCTTTCCATTCGATCAAAAACGACCCTTTTTTGAAGTTGTACGGAATCGCGAACAGGGCAATGGCCGCAAAAATACTGATCATGGTATCGTTCAATTTCAGTTCGGGAAATACCTCGTTGATCAGCGTGCGAAAGACCCACAGAAAAACGGTTACTCCAAAAATTACCAACACCATCTTCTCCCGGCCACTCATGGCGCCTAATTTTTTAAGCTCATCGGTAATTACTTCATTTGATGCGTTGAACTTTAAATTTCGGTTGGGGAACATCCATTTTACCAGCACTAGGTAACTTATTGTTATCATTACAATGGAAAATGGAAGGCCGATCAACATCCACTTTAGGAATGAAATTTGAATGTTGTACTCGTTTTCAAGCAGTCCGATCATGACCGAATTGGGAGGTGTACCGATAACGGTCGCAATACCTCCTGCATTGGCAGAAAATGCAATACCCAGCATAACACTTAGTGCAAAATTCTGATCTTCTTTTGTAAAGCCATCCACATCGTTGATCAACAAACCAATCACCGACATGGCAATCGGGAGCATCACTACGGTACTGGCCGTATTACTGATCCACATGCTCAAGGAAGCCGTAGCGATCATAAAGCCCAAAACCACCCTATTTGGGCTGGTACCCGTAAGTTTAATAATATTTAAGGCGATGCGTTTGTGAAGATTTACCTTTTCAAGGGCAAGGGCTAGCACAAAGCCACCGAAGAAAAGAAATATAATAGGGCTCCCATAATTGGCACCGACCTCGCCAATGGGCATTATTTTTAGCAAGGGGAACAACAAGAGCGGTAGCAGGGCGCTTACTGAAATAGAAACAGCTTCGGTAATCCACCAAGTGACCATCCAAAGCGCTACAGCGATTACCTTGTCTCCTTGTTCGGAAACCAGATCGAATGGCAATGAGATGGTGATGAAGAATAGGATGGGACCT
>CALLVX010000178.1 GCA_938010765.1 uncultured Flavobacteriaceae bacterium
AATGATATGATTTTTTTGCCGGAACAGCGAGGAGAACTCTTTTTCGGGACGGTAATCGATGAAAATCAAAAGCCCGTCGCTGACGAAACCGTGGTCATTTCAGTTCCCGGATCAGATTTTCAATTGAAGTCGGCCATTACCAACGACAAAGGGAATTTCTATACCTATGTGAGCAAGCCATATGATGCGCCAGTCTTGTTGGCCCAAACCCTTGAAGGAAACCAGGCCTATGATGTGACTCTAAACAGGCAGGCTTCTTTGTCATATGAAGGGCTGCAATTCGGTAATTTTAAAATAGCCAGGGAACATGAGGAAGCCATATTAGCACGCAGCGTACACAATCAGGTAGAAAACGGTTATTACAGCGTCAAACCCGATTCGATTCTGGCAGTTAATAAGAAAGACCCCTTTGATGGGGGTACACCAGAAGTTATTTTATTGGATGAGTTTACCCGCTTTCCTACCTTTAGGGAGACCTTGGTAGAGGTGGTCCCGAATGTGTGGGTGAAGAAATTAGATGATGGCAAATACACCTTTTGGGTACGTGAAGAATTAGAAACGTATGAAAATGATTTTGTGTCGGATCCTCCCTTGGTGTTGGTAGACGGCGTGTTTGTTCCGGATCACCGATCGTTGTTGGAGTACAATGCCCGTATTATTGAAAAAATAAGCATTTTGCGAGACCCCCTTGTCTTGGGATCTAAAAAGTATTTGGGGATGGTCGTCCTGGAAACTTATGAGGGGAATTATTTGGAGCGTTTGCCTCCTTCGGGCATGGCACAATTTGGTCTAGACCTACCGGCTGCGAATAAAAACTATTTTACACAAGCGTATACCGGTGAAAACCAAACAAAGTTGAAACGGATTCCTGATTTTAGGTATCAGCTGTTTTGGGAACCGCAATTCAAAATTGGGAAAGATGCAGAAAGTCCTCAATTTGAATTCTACACCTCGGATGTTCCTGGAGAGTATGAAATCGTATTGGAAGGTTTTACAACTTATGGGAAACCTATTTCAGCACGTGTGACCATTACCGTGGAATAAGTAGCCGACTGCAAGTTTTTTGCAGGGAATCCGTATATCTTTCTCATTTAATTGTGGAAAGATATCTAGGTTAAATGCTTATAAAAGTCTTTGGTAGTGCTGTATTTGGTGTGGAATCTACGACCAAATATTTTCGGTACCTCACCTTTATTCGAGAAAAAACTTCATCAAAAAATAACCAAATAAATTACTTAAATTAATAAAATTTGAAATAAATGTATTATTCTATTTAGAAGGCTAAATCTTCCAATTATGTAAGAATTATTTATATAGATTTGTACTCTATTTTAATCATGATTGTGGAAATGCAAAATATCAAAAACATCTTTCCTAGTATTTTTTTAGTACTATTATCAATTTATTCGTTAACTGCCCAACAAGTTCCTATTGACCATCCTGAGCTTCCAAACCACCCAACCAAGTACAACGCTATCGGTAAAAATGATTTGTTACCGGCTGGTTGGGAAAATAATCCACTTGTTCAGCTGGGTTACCTTCCCGTAAAACTTTTGGGTGCTATTCCTAACGATGGCAAAGATGATTCTGATGCTATAGAGTTGGCAATTTTACTGGCTCGTGATTGGCAGTATGTTACATATCTTCCAAAGGGAGTCTATGATGTCAGTAGAACAATATCTGCTAGTTTAAAATCATATGAAGAACCAGGTAGCCAAGCGGATAATAAATTTAGGAACAATCGTTTTTTTCCTGTACAGATTGTTGGGGATTGTAGTGGTACAGGAAGAGCCGTTCTTAGACTAATGAACAATGCAGATGCCAAATTCAATGTTTCAAACCCAAAGGATAAAGATATTAAACCCCTGTTGCAGGTATATGCCGAAGTGGTTTCTTCCAATACGAACTTTTGCGCTTCGAATCCTACTTATTCAAAATCTACATGTAAGGATCCTTCCGGATTATTGCCAGCTGCGGATCCTAGAAACGATATAAATGCAGAAACGTCCGCTTCTAACTTTAATGCCTTGATAAGAAATATAGATTTTGATGTTTCTGGGCATTCAAGTGCTGTAGGTGTCCGTTTTGCTGGTGCACAAGGGTGTAGTATGGAGAATTGTAAAATTACAGCTACCGATGCTTATGCCGGGTTTACAGGTGGACTAGGTTCGGGAGGTGGCTATTTTAATATTGAGGTGCAAGGTGGAAGATACGGATATGTTAGTCTGAATTGGCGCATTACCCAAGAATTGTTAATGACCGGAATGCGATTTATAAATCAAGAAATAGCTGTTTTTAGGGGAAGAACTGCTAAATCCCATGCCATAGTGGGTTTGTATATCCGTAAGGATACACCAAGAGTATTTGATAGGGCCGTTACTGATGATGAATCACTATTTGGTACAGGAAAAGGAGGATTCGTGAATACAGAAGGGATTAGTATTGTTGATGCGATAATAGATATTAACACCGATGACTCCAACGATGCTGTTTTTTGGTTGAACAATAATAACAATCTATATCTTGAAAATGTTCATATAAAAAATGCTACACATATTGTCCGAAATGATAATGGAAATAATACGCCCGTCTTAAGCAAAGATTACAAGGATTTTCCCAAAGGGCAAGATTATTCCAGAATCGAATTTTTCGCCCATCAGAAGAGTGCTACTGATAAATATGTAATCTGGGATTATGGTACCTCTCCTGAAAAAAGTGAAGAAGATTTACTAAAGGTATTGTCTCCTAATAAAGGAACGCCTTCTTGGCCTTCGATAATAAACAAACACGTTACATACTTTAGAAAAGATTTTCCGTGCGTTTTTAGTGGCGATGATTCAAACCCTATCGCTTCCGATGTCACTGTTATTCCGGCATCCTTGGGAATTGATAAGTATACGGATTCACAGACTATTCAAGATGCTATTGACAATGGTCCCAACAGCAAAATTTTTGTTCCACGGGGGGTGTACCACTTAAACAGACCGCTGGTTCTAAACAATAACACTACACTTTTTGGGGCAAGTAAAGCGCATAGTGTACTAAGGTCAACATATGCGATGCATACACGGGGTAATGGCCTGCCCTTAGTAACCACGACTACAAGTAGCTTTGGTAAGGCAGTTCTAGCAGATGTATTTTTAAATGATTATCTGCCCTATCTTGATAGTTCTACCAATTCATATAATAATAAAATGTCTTATTTGAACTGGAAACAAGGGGAGAAATCTGTGGTTGCCGATGTATTGTTTGGAGATTATAATCCTTGGCCAGGAGCTGTTAATAAAGTCAACAATAGTTTCTTTGTTAAAATATCGGAAGGCGGTGGTGGATATTGGTATGGAATAGTTGGTACCCATACCGTATTGAAGAATATTTCTCGCTTAAACTCGCATAGAGGTTTAATTGCAGATAATGCCAGTAACCTGAATATGTATAGTTTAAACTATGAGCGTTATGGCACCAGTGATCCAGACCTGTCGGCGCAGGTCGAGTTTTTGAACTCCAATAATATAAATGTTTATTTGTTGAAAACTGAAACTAAAGGTGGAGGAGGGGCCGGAAAAGAAACATCAACTCCTATTAAAATTACCAATTCGCATGATATAGCATTGCATACGGTTTCTGGTAGAATCGAAAACATGATTCAAAATGAAACGGTTGGAGCTCTAATAAATATTGAAAATAGCTGTAACATCAAGGTATCCTCAGCTAAAAGCTTCAACGCCCAGGGTGACCAATATACTATCAAAGTCAATAAAGAGAAAGAAGTGCCTTTATTTTACAATGGATTGGATCAAAAGAATGGGTATGTAAGTGCTTTTTGGATTAATGAAGGCAGTACGTATTGTTCTAACCTCACAGATGACTGTCTACTTTTTAAAGCAAACGGAGGTTCCGACAAAAATATTGAATGTGGCAAAGAGAATGTTAAACTAACCTCGGCCAAAGCGGGCGCAGGTTATACCTATAGCTGGACCACTTCTGATGGTGTTGAGGTTTCAAATTTACAACAACCTATTGTTGATAAGGCAGGTACATATACCTTTACTGCTACAGACCCTTCTGGTAATTGTTCCGATAGTGATACCGTTTTGGTTACCGCCTCAGCGTGTCCAAGTCTGGTAACTCCTTTAACCAATAACGAGGTGCCTTTATTAGAAAACAACAAAGTCTCGATTTACTCCAACCCAGTGTTAGATGGAGTGCTTACTATAGTAAACAACACTGATTACAATTATAATGCCGCTATTTACGATATTAAGGGGAGCATGCTGATGCGCTCGTTGACAGCCGTGCAACAAAGAATATCCTCTGTAGTAGTAGATAAATTAACAACAGGTGTTTATGTCTTATCATTAATAGATGAAAAAGGCAAAAAGACCGAATTGAAGTTTATCGTAAAATAAGAATCTTTACTGCAAGTTTTTTGCAGGGAACCCGTGTATCTTTCCCATCTAATTGTAGAAAGATATCTTGGTTAAATGCTTACAAAAGTCTTTGGCAGTGCTGTATTTGGTGTGGAAGCTACGACCATTACAGTGGAAGTGAATGTTGCAATAGGGGTGGGGTACCACTTGGTAGGCCTTCCCGACAATGCTATTAAAGAGAGTAACTATCGTATCGCGGCAGCCCTGCTCAATAATGGGTATCGTATTCCAGGAAAAAAAATCACCCTTAATTTGGCACCGGCCGATTTACGTAAAGAAGGCTCTGCCTACGATTTAACCTTGGCTATTGGCATCCTGGCCGCTTCTGGCCAGATAAAATCGGAAAACCTAGAACGCTTTATCATTATGGGCGAACTTTCGTTAGACGGTAGTTTGCAACCTATCAAAGGGGCATTGCCCATTGCTATTAAGGCACGCGAAGAAGGCTTTAAAGGGTTTATATTGCCGATGGAGAATGCCAAAGAAGCGGCCATTGTCGCAGGTTTAGAGGTCTATGGTGTTGCTAATATTGCCGATGTAATCGATTACTTTGATAAAGGAACCCCTTTAGAGCGTATGGTAGTCGATGTGCGGGAAGAATTTTACAAAAACTTGGATTTTCCCGAGTTCGATTTTTCAGATGTAAAAGGGCAGGAGAGTATCAAACGCTGTATGGAAATTGCCGCAGCGGGCGGCCATAATATCATATTAATCGGTCCGCCCGGGGCGGGTAAAACGATGTTGGCCAAACGATTGCCATCCATTCTTCCACCAATGACCTTGCACGAGGCCTTGGAAACAACTAAAATTCACAGCGTTGTAGGGAAAATCAAAAATAAGGGATTAATGAGTCAACGCCCCTTTCGGAGTCCGCATCATACCATCAGCGATGTTGCCCTGGTCGGAGGTGGGGCCTATCCACAACCAGGCGAAATATCGTTATCACACAACGGAGTGCTTTTTTTAGATGAATTGCCAGAATTCAAGCGGGGAGTTCTGGAGGTAATGCGGCAACCCTTGGAAGACCGGGAGGTCACCATTTCAAGGGCCCGTTTTACCGTTACCTATCCCAGTAGTTTTATGCTGGTCGCGAGTATGAACCCTAGTCCGGGCGGGTATTTTAATGACCCCGATGCCCCGGTGAGTTCATCTCCGGCTGAGATGCAGCGCTATCTGAGTAAAATTTCTGGACCTCTATTAGACCGTATCGACATTCATATCGAAGTGACGCCCGTACCTTTTGATAAACTTTCTGAAGATCGAAAAGGGGAAGGGAGCGTGGCCATTCGCAAACGGGTAACCAAGGCACGGGAATTACAGACCTTTCGTTTTGCCGAGTTCGACAATGTACATTACAATGCGCAAATGGGAACAAAACAGATTCGGGCCTACTGTGCGTTAGACGCTGATTCCAAAGCCATGCTAAAAAATGCAATGGAACGCCTAAATCTTTCAGCGAGGGCCTACGATCGTATCCTAAAAGTAGCGCGAACCATTGCCGATCTTGAAAATTCTGAAAAGGTGGTTAGTAATCATATTGCCGAGGCGATTCAATACCGGAGTTTGGATCGTGATGGGTGGTTGGGATGAGGGGAAGTTCAAGTTCAAGTTCAAATTCAAATACAAGTTCAAGTATCAAGTATCAAATTCAAGAGTTGGATGAAATAGTTTATGAAGTGAATGCTTTCTACAATCTGATGTAAGTAGAAATAAATTGACAGTTTGTGATTTTACCTTCTAATACTGTTGTTTGCAAGTAAAGGAGTTTTTATAGATAGGCTATTTTGTTCTTTTGAATAAAAAGAACAAATAATCTAAACTACCTAACAACCCATAAAGGGAGATTAATAGTGAAGTGATTTAGACTTTTTTTGGATTGAAAGATAAGGCTACGGACATTTGTGTCGCTGAACATAAATACCATAGCCCATGTACAAAGTAGTTGACAAAGATACCATAAAAATGGAGATAGTCCCATACATACCGCTTCCCAAGCGAGGCTTTGCCCCGAGGGTACCGCTCTGCGAAATCGTGAACGCCGTGCTCTACAAGATGAAGACCGGTGTCCAGTGGGAATACTTGCCGGTCGCCGCTTTGTTCTCCGGGAATCCGCTTGGTTGGCAGGGCGTCTATTACCATTTCAGGAAATGGTGCCTGTCGGGGACCTTTTTCGAATGCTGGACGGGCATACTGGAAAAGTACCGGGACAGACTCGACCTCTCCAGTGTCGACCTTGACGGGAGCCACACCCCTTCCAAGCGCGGTGGCGAGGCCGTGGAATATCAAGGGCGCAAGAGGGCAAAGACCACCAACGCACTCTACCTGACCGACCGCCAGGGGCTGCCCTTGACCATGTCGGAACCCGTTGCGGGCAACCACAACGACCTTTATGACATCGAGGTGCAGTTCGAGGTGGTCAGCGCAACGCTAGACCAAGCGGACATCGCGACGGACGGTCTGTTCCTGAACGCGGATGCAGGGTTCGATTCC
>CALLVX010000179.1 GCA_938010765.1 uncultured Flavobacteriaceae bacterium
ATTAAAAAGCGTTTTACATAAAACAATTCCTTTTCTCCCACCCAACAAATGGCACTTAGTGGTTTGTTTGGTATCCACTTCTCCAAAACCACCATATCGTCATCAAAGCGAAGCGTTAGCTCTGGTATCACTGTTTTTGCCATGCCTTTCTGATTGATTATTAGCAGTCGGTCATCGCTGGTAAATTCGCCCAAAAATTCGCCCCGGTCATCCATATTTAAACGTTGTACCGTATCATCGAACCATAATTTTCTTGGCTTTAGCGTAGAAAGTCCTTTTTCTTTTAATTCGATTCGTTTTACACTGTATTTGGTGACGATATTTCCTTTGGAACCACGGCCTTTGATAAGCACATCGGCAAAGTCAATATCCCATTTGAGTTTTTTGACACTACCCACTTGGCGCAAGAGTATGGTGATCACTTCGGCTTCCCCATTGGGGTTTGCCGAAAAATACAATACCGAAGTACCCGGTTTGCCAGTACCAAGCTCATACGCCTTGTCCCTGGTAATTGCGGTTACGGCAAAACGTTTAATATAGGTCGCGCCCCCTTTCCCGTCTTTGTAAATTAAATTGTAAATAGTGCGCTTGTCTTTTTTCTTAAAAACGGCCACATGTAAAATGTTCTTCCCCACAAAGGTCTTTGAACCTACGCGGGTGACCATCATTTTACCATCATTGGTAAAAACGATAATATCATCAATATCACTACAATCGGTCACATACTCATCTCTTCGAAGTGAAGTTCCCACAAAGCCTTCTTCCCTATTCACATACAACTTCGTATTTCGAATCACCACTTTGGTTGCCTCGATATCGTCGAAAACGCGAATCTCGGATTTCCGTTCTCTTCCCTTACCAAAAGTGTCGCGAAGCCGTTTGAAGTAATCAACGGCAAAATCGATGAGATTTTCTAAATGATGTTTGACTTCTGCAATTTTTACTTCCAGGTTATCAAGATGCTGCTGCGCCTTGCCTAGATCGAACTTCGAAATACGCTTAATTCGAATCTCGGTTAGCCTCGTAATATCCTCTTCGGTAACTGCGCGTTTTAGGTTTTTCACATGCGGCTTCAACCCCTTGTCAATCGCCGCGATGACCCCTGACCAAGTTTCTTCTTCCTCTATATCCCGGTAAATTCTGTTTTCGATGAAAATACGCTCTAGAGAGGCATAATGCCATTGTTCTTCCAACTCCTTGAGCTGTATCTCGAGTTCTTGTTTCAGCAAATCTACCGTGGCATCGGTAGATCTCCTAAGCATTTCCGATACCCCAATAAATAAAGGTTTGTTATCTTCAATGATACAGGCCAAAGGTGAAATCGAAGATTCACAAGAGGTAAATGCATAGAGTGCATCAATGGTTTTGTCTGGAGAAATTCCCGAAGGCAGGTGCACCAAAATTTCCACCTCGGCAGCTGTGTTGTCCTCTATCTTTTTAACTTTAATCTTCCCTTTTTCGTTCGCTTTTAGGATAGAATCTATTAAAGAAGAAGTATTGGTGCCATAAGGTATCTCATTGATAGCTAACGTGTTTTTGTCATATTGTGAAATTTTAGCGCGCACGCGCACCTTTCCGCCTCTAAGGCCGTCATTGTAATTGTTTACATCTATAATTCCCGAAGTTGGGAAATCGGGATACAGTTTAAACCGTTGTCCGCGCAAATGCTTTATCGAGGCATCGATCAGTTCTAAAAAGTTATGAGGAAGTACTTTCGTGGAAAGGCCCACAGCAATACCTTCTGCTCCCTGCGCCAGCAAGAGTGGAAACTTCACTGGTAGGTTTATAGGTTCCTTTTTTCTACCATCATAGGAAAGTTGCCAATCGGTGATTTTCGGACTAAAAACAACCTCGAGCGCAAATTTAGACAAGCGGGCTTCAATATATCTACTGGCGGCGGCCCGATCCCCTGTTAAAATATTTCCCCAGTTACCCTGAGTGTCTATCAAGAGATCTTTTTGGCCTATTTGTACCATGGCGTCCGCGATACTCGCATCACCGTGAGGGTGGTATTGCATCGTATGCCCAACCACATTCGCTACCTTATTGTAGCGCCCATCGTCCAATTCCTTTAATGAATGCATAATACGGCGCTGCACAGGCTTAAAGCCATCTTCGATTGCAGGTACCGCACGTTCCAATATCACATAAGATGCATAGTCGAGGAACCAATCTTTGTACATGCCCGATACTCTGGTAAGTGCATCGTCCTGCACATCTACCGACTCTTCTTCGATGGGATCGGCATCTTCCGCTGGGCCGTTGGCATCTTCGGTCGGTTCTCCGGTATCGCCAGTAGATATGTTTTGGTCTTCCGCTTCGTTCAGCTCGTCATTTTCTTCCATTCGAGGCAGCTCGTATTAGTTTGGTTAGGACCGGTCGTCTTCGACAAGGTCAATTTCTACTTTCAGGTTATTTATGATAAATTTTTGGCGGTCAGGGGTGTTTTTTCCCATATAAAAACTCAACAGTTCTTCGATAGACATGGCCTTATCGAGCATTACGGGCTCCAAACGGATATCGTCCCCGATAAAATGCTGGAACTCATCAGGAGAAATTTCCCCTAATCCCTTAAATCGCGTTATCTCGGGCTTACCACTCAATTTGGCAATCGCATTTCTACGTTCCTCCTCGCTATAGCAGTAAATGGTTTCCTTTTTGTTACGCACACGAAATAGCGGCGTTTGCAAAATATACAGGTGATTTTCTTTGATCAGCTCCGGAAAGAACTGCAAGAAGAAAGTAATCAGCAACAAACGAATATGCATCCCATCTACATCTGCATCGGTTGCGATGACAATATTATTGTAGCGCAAATCTTCCATCGATTCTTCGATATTCAATGCTGCCTGTAACAGATTGAACTCTTCGTTCTCATACACTATTTTTTTAGACATGCCATAGGAGTTCAATGGCTTCCCCCGCAGACTAAATACGGCCTGCGTGTTTACGTTTCTAGATTTGGTAATGGATCCAGAGGCTGAATCTCCCTCGGTAATAAAGAGCGTACTATCCAAGCGATTGTCTTTCTTCATATCGCCTAAATGCACCCTGCAATCCCGTAACTTCTTGTTATGAAGATTCGATTTTTTGGCGCGGTCCCTGGCCAATTTTCGTATCCCGGAAAGTTCTTTTCGCTCTTTCTCGGCCATCATTATTTTGCGCTGCAGTTTTTCGGCAGTTTCGGTATTCTTATGCAAATAGTTATCCAAATACTTCCCAACAAAATCATTGATATAGGTACGTACCGTTGGGAAATCACCTCCCATATCTGTCGATCCCAATTTTGTTTTGGTCTGACTCTCAAAAACAGGCTCCGTTACTTTTATAGAAATGGCGGAAATAATCGATTTACGAATATCCGAGGCATCATAGGTCTTACCATAAAAATCACGAATGGTCTTTACCAGGGCCTCTCGAAAAGCGGCTTGGTGCGTTCCGCCTTGGGTGGTATGCTGCCCATTTACAAAGGAATGATATTCCTCGCTGTACTGTGTTTTGCTATGGGTAATCGCCACTTCGATATCATCACCCTTCAAGTGTATTACCGGGTACAACATATTTTCAACATTGTTGTTGTTCTCCAGTAGATCCTTTAGACCATTTTCAGAAAGGAATTTTTCCCCGTTAAAAACAATGGTAAGCCCCGGATTTAGGTACACATAGTTCCAAAGCATTCGTTCAACATACTCATTGCGGTATTTGAACTTCTTAAAAATGGCCTCGTCCGGCACGAAAGTAACCTTTGTTCCTTTTCGTTTAGAAGTCTCCTCCGGGCCCTCTTCACCTACCAAGTTACCTTGATTGAACTGGGCGGTTTTTACCTGACTCTCACGTGAAGATTGCACTTCGAAAAAACTGGAAAGGGCATTTACCGCTTTTGTACCTACTCCATTGAGTCCGACAGACTTTTTAAAGGCCCGACTGTCATACTTACCCCCCGTGTTCATTTTGGAAACCACATCAACAACTTTGCCCAGTGGAATGCCACGACCATAATCACGTACCTTTACAACTTGATCTTTAATACTTATTTCGATGGTTTTACCGGCCCCCATCACGAACTCATCGATACAGTTATCGATCACTTCTTTAAGCAATATATAGATGCCATCATCGGCAGAAGAACCATCACCCAGCTTACCGATATACATCCCCGGACGCAACCGGATATGTTCCTTCCAGTCGAGCGAGCGAATATTGTCTTCGGTATATTGGCTGTTTTGAGACATCTATAGGGGTTTTTCGAAAGTGTTGCTAAAGATAGTACGACTCTCAAAAAGATAAAACCCCTAAGTGTTAAAGTAATTAACAATAAAATAGGCGATTTTGTTGATATTGCCCATTAGAAGTTCAGATCATGGGTATTGGTGTCCCCAATTTTAAATATGAACTTTGAAATTAACGGATGAGCTAAGACTTATACATTAAACCTAAAATGCATTACATCGCCATCTTTTACGATGTACTCCTTACCTTCTACCCGCATCTTACCGGCTTCTTTCACCTTAGCTTCAGTACCATAGGCGACATAATCATCATAGGCAATCACTTCGGCGCGTATAAACCCTTTCTCAAAATCGGTATGGATGACCCCGGCCGCTTGGGGCGCAGTGGCTCCAACCGGAATCGTCCAAGCTCTTACTTCCTTCACACCGGCCGTAAAATACGTTTCTAGATTCAAGAGCTTGTAAGCCCCGCGAATCAATATAGCCGAACCAGGTTCTGACAAGCCTACATCTTCCAAGAACATTTGCCGTTCCTCATAAGTTTCCAGTTCAGTAATGTCGGCTTCGGTACCGACCGCCAAAACTACGACCTCTGCATTTTCATTAGCCACGGCCTCCTGTACGGTCGCCACATAAGCGTTGCCGTTTACCGCCGACCCTTCGTCTACATTGCAAACATACATTACGGGCTTATCGGTAATGAACTGAAGTGGTTTTACAAACTCGTCTCGACTATCCTCATCAATAGTTATCGCGCGCACCGAAATACCGGCCTCCAGGCCTTCTTTTAACTTTAAAAGTATGGCTTCTTCCTTTTGCGCCTCCTTATTACCCGTCTTCGCGGCCCTCTTTACCTTATCAAGTTTCTTTTCTACAGTTTCGAGATCTTTGAGCTGCAGCTCCATATCAATAGTCTCTTTATCTCGAATTGGATCAACCGAACCATCAACGTGTACAATATTGTCATCATCAAAACAACGCAATACATGCAGAATGGCATCGGTCTCACGAATATTGCCCAAAAACTGATTGCCAAGTCCTTCGCCCTTACTCGCCCCTTTTACAAGGCCAGCGATATCGACAATCTCTACCGTTGCGGGAAGCACACGCTCGGGAATTACCAGCGATTCTAGTTTTTGCAATCGTTCATCCGGTACGTTTACAACACCAATATTGGGTTCTATCGTACAAAAAGGAAAATTGGCACTTTGTGCCTTCGCATTGGAAAGACAATTAAAAAGGGTCGATTTACCAACATTGGGCAATCCTACGATACCTGCTTTCATAGTATGAACTTTATACGCCAGTAATGAACCACTAGCCAATTATTTCGGGCGCAAAGATAGTTTTTACAATTGTATTTATAGCGATATCGCCGTTATGAAAATCAAGATCGGTTTTTTATACAATCACTTGGGAATTTAATTTTAAGAAATAAGTTTACACAACCCGATTATTGCCTTTTTAAGCCTCAAAACATCATTTTATTAACGGTTTTTTAACACCTATGTAAGAATTTAGCTTATATTTGGCCATACCCCGATTGAGAATTCACTATGGATATAACCTCGGAAAAAGCAGTATGGCAATTTTTTGTGGGTGGTGATTTGAACGCCTTTTCTACCCTTTTCAAACATTTCTATTCCCAATTGCACAATTACGGCCTTCGTATTTCCAATAACTTGGAAATTACCGAAGATTGCTTACAGGACTTTTTCATATATCTCTATGAACATCGAGAATCATTGGGTCATGTAAAACAAATAAGACCCTATTTGTTCGTTTCATTCAGAAGGGCTTTGATCAAGAAACTGCAAAAACAAGACCCGATTCAATCGTTGGAAGAAACAAACAGTGTTTTTATCTTCTCCCAGGAAGAAATAACCTTAGGAGAGGAACTTTCCGAGCAACGTACCACAATACTGCAGGCTACTTTAAATGAGCTTTCACCTCGCGAAAGGGAAGTAATTTATCTTAAATATTACAGTAATCTAAAGACACCCGAGATCAAAGAGGTAATGGATATCTCGTATCAGAGCGTGCTCAATACACTACAAAAGGCATTTTCCAAACTTAGAAATCGCCTTGAAACCGCTGCTATCAGGGAGGTTTTAAAAAAATAACTATTTTTTCTCAAAAAAATAGGGTATAAATACAGTTATACCCACTCTTCTTATTGTAGGCACGTACCAATAAAGCCGACAGTAAATGGAAAACAATAACCAAAAGTTACTCCAAAGTCTTTTAACAGACCCTTCTTTCAAAAATTGGGTGGATAAGAGCAATAAGAACGATATACTGTTCTGGAATAACTGGATTTTAAACCACCCAAAAGATATAGACATCGTCGATACCGCCAAGTCTATCCTTACGGGTATTTCCTTCAATAAATCTGACTTAAGTCCTTTTAAGGTCCATATGGCATTTGAAGAAGTTTTAAATAGCATCGAAGCGAAAAAACGCAAAGCTATTAAGTTACCCCTGAAAAAATCATATTGGCAATTTAGCATCGCTGCCACGGTATTGGTTTTGATCGGTTTGTTATTCTTCTTAAATCAAAACACCGGAGTTATCCATCAAACGGGTTATGGAGAAATCATTGAGCTAAAATTACAAGATGGCACTTTGGTTACCTTAAACGGCAATTCTCAAATTAGCTACGACAAAAACAACTCGAGAGACATTACCCTTAAAGGAGAAGCATACTTTAAAGTAAAGCCCATACCCACTACGAATGCTAAGTTTTGGGTGAATACCCAAGACCTACGGGTAGAGGTCTACGGCACACAATTTCATGTAAACACCAGGGGTGAGAAAACCAATGTACTCCTAGATGAGGGGTCTATTCATTTATTACTTGAAAATGGGGGGTCTCGGAAAATGGTCCCGGGAGAATTCGTCTCATTTGCAAAAGGGCAAGATTTACTTACCCATGAAAAAATAAATACGGAACTACAATACTCTTCTTGGAAAGAGAGCACCTACATATTCAATAATATTGAATTGAACGAAGTAATGAAGTACGTGGAACAGACGTATGGCATTCCTTATGAATTTATTGACAAAGAGTTAACCCTAAAAACGATAAGCGGGGGTATCCCCAATCACGACCTAAAAATTTGTTTGTCAGCAATCGAAAAATCGACAGGAACCAGAATAGTCTTAAAAGACAAAAAACTACTTATTATTAAAGAAAACTAAAACGGAACATTATGAAACACAAACAATTTGTAAAAACCCTTCTTGCTTTCCTGCTCTTTTTTGGGGTATCGGAATCAAGAGCGGCAGAAACGATGTTGGACACCAGCTTCAATACAGTAACCTTATCGGATTTATTGGCCGAAATCAGCAAAAAACATGAGGTATTCTTTACCTACAACCCTAGTTTGGTATCAAAAACCCTTCTCAATCCTTCGGATTTTAATTATTCAAAGCTTGATAAGATCATCAAGAAGTTAGAGAACAAAACTACGTTCGACTTCGAATATTTAGGAAATAAATATTATGTAGTTTACCATAGAAAGGTAGAAAATACGAAAGTTGGCAAAGTTGCGCAATTCGACGCCCTTGGCCTAGTGTCCTTAGAAACGCCAAAAGCCATTCAAAATTCAGTGAGCGGTACAGTGACCGACCAAGATGGTATTGCGCTTGCCGGTGTAAACATCCTTGAAAAAGGCACCACGAATGGTACTACCACAGATTTTGACGGGAACTATACTATTACCGTTGGTGAAGATGCCACATTGGTATTCAGTTATATCGGTTTTGGAAGTGTTGAGGAAAAAGTAGGCGTGCGTTCAACGATAAATACCAGTTTATCGGAAGGTGTACAATTGGAAGAATTCATTGTAGTAGGTTCAAGAACTGCTCCTAGAAGTAATACGGATACCCCATTGCCGGTTGATGTAGTCGGTGTAAAAGAGTTGACCTCTACAGGACAGGCAACTTTTGATAAAGCCTTGCAGTACCGCATACCTTCGTTCAACACAGTACAAACACCAGTGAACGATGCAACATCACTTTTAGACCCCTATGAAATTAGAAATATGGGACCAAGTAGAACCTTGATTCTTATCAATGGAAAACGAAAAAACCTTAGTGCCTTATTATACACCCAAACTTCTCCAGGACGTGGAGAAACAGGTGCTGATATCTCTGCCATTCCCACCGATGCGATCAAACGGGTTGAAATTCTTAGAGATGGTGCTTCTGCGCAATATGGTTCTGATGCGATAGCCGGGGTAATGAATATTATCTTAAAAGATTCTCCGAACGATGGTTCTGCTACTATTCGTGCTGGGATTACTTCTGAAGGAGATGGTGAAATGTTCGGTGTCGCCGTAAACAACGGAAGCACGATTGCAGAAGACAAAGGCTTTATAAACTATACGGTTGATTTATCAAAGGTAAACCTTGCAAATCGACCAGGAACGGTAAATGCAGCCGGTGAAGCTGGCGATTTTGGAGCTGATATCGCAGATGTTCAAGAGTTTCTATCAAGAAGGCCAGATGCAGGAAATATCAACGGTTCTCCTGAAACGGCCGCTGCTAAGTTCTCTGTAAATTTCGGATATGACTTAAGTGATAATACACAACTATATGCCAATGCCGCGTATGTCTACAAGGCCGTAAATAGTTTTGCAAATTACAGAACCCCTTATTGGAGAACGGTAGATGATTTTCCATATTTAGCTGATTTCTTCCCAGGAGACAACCCTAATACCACCAATGGCTATGATGGTTATGTACCCACTTTTGAAGGTTTATTAAGTGATTATAACGGAACGGTCGGTTTCAAATCGAAAATAAATGATTGGAATGTCGATGCCAGTTTCACAACAGGTGGAAACTTACAGACCTATAAGGTAAATCAATCACACAACAGAAATGTGGTGTTTTCTCCATCTACATGGGTAGATGCCAACGGTAATGGTTCTATCGATGATGGCGAGGTTACTGAAGGTGCTCAATTGTACAGGGAAAACAGTCAGCAATCATTCGATCCAGGAGGAACCCGTTTCTCTCATAATGTAGGGAATATAGATATTTCAAGAATATTATCCGACAAAATAAGCATCGGTGTGGGTGCAGAGTTTAGAACAGAGACCTTTGAAGTAATCGAAGGGGAATTAGCATCCTACGATGGTGGTGGTGCCGATTCATTTGCAGGAGCTTCGCCTCAAAATTCAGGCAAGTTCAACCGATACAATATTGGTGGATACCTAAGTATGGATTATGATGTTACCGATGCTTTCCTTTTGAGCGGAACGGTTCGTACGGAAAACTATTCCGATTTTGGTAACGCCTTCGTATACAAATTCAGTTCGCGTTACAAAATAAGCGATGCATTTACCTTAAGAGGGTCTATTTCTTCAGGTTTCAGAGCACCTACCCTACATCAGATATTTACCCAAAAAGCACAATACAGCTTTATTCCAGGACAAGGAATTCAAGTAGGTGGGTTAATCAATAATGTATCTACTCAGGCAAAATTATTAGGGATTCCTCAATTGGATGCCGAAACCTCTAACAACTTTACGGTAGGTGTCGGTGGTAAAATCGCCAATAAATTGAGCTATACGATAGATTACTATAATATTTCGGTAAAGGATCGAATTGTGCTAGGTACGGAAATTGGCCCAACGGGCGATGCTACCAATCAGCTAGACATTCTTTTAGCCAATAACAACCTG
The DNA here is from genome assembly GCA_938010765.1 of uncultured Flavobacteriaceae bacterium. Lineage (GTDB taxonomy): Bacteria > Bacteroidota > Bacteroidia > Flavobacteriales > Flavobacteriaceae > Pelagihabitans. The sequence goes on from CALLVX010000179.1 coordinate 9,923, forward strand.
AGCGATATTAGCTTCTTTTCAAATGCGATAGATACCAAAACATCTGGTATTGATGTTGTACTTGGCTATAAAGACATTTCTTTGGGTGCCGGAGACCTTGATATCAATTTATCTGGAAACTATACGATTCAGAACGAAAGAGACGGTGCCGTTAAAGATATTGCAATCGTTGCCAATGCCGGACAATCTGTTGTGAATCAAACCCAAGAAGCATTGTTCTTTACATCTAGGCCAGAAACGAAATGGATTTTAGGTTTGAACTATGACATCAATAAATTTGGGTTCTCTTTAAACAACACTTATTTCGGGAAAACAAGTTTTTTCCAACAGGGACTCAGTACCGATGCAAATGGTTTGTTCAATATAGGAACAGAATTTACGCCTAAAATTGTTACCGACTTGGCAATCAACTACAATGCTACCGACAAGTTGACCTTGGCATTAAATGTCAACAATATATTAAACGTCTTACCAGAATGGAACTTTGTATCCCAAAACGCTGCAGGAGATGCTATTTTAGCCGATCCCGCCCAGGTACAAAACCAATCGAACTTGATAACCTTCAACCAACGTTATTCGCAAATGACGTATGACGGTTATCACTTTAGCCAATTAGGTACTATGTTGAACCTATCGGTCAACTATAAGTTTTAGTTTGAGTTTATTTAATTATTTGAAAAAGCTGCTTAGAAATAGGCAGCTTTTTTTATTTTCGAATCGATGAAAGAAAAGATTACACTTCAAGGAATGCTATATGATTCCAAGTCATCCTATCTAAGAGGCCCAGCCTTGGCGCCGCCACTTATTCGAAAAGCGTACCGAAGCGATTCTGCCAACTATTTTGCGGAGAACGGGATGGAGCTTCGACCCGAAATATTTAACGACTTGGGTGATTTTGAGATAAAAGATTATTTCGATATTGAGAAGATAACTACGCAAAACCTGCATAAAGAAAGTCCGTTAATAACTCTTGGAGGGGACCATTCAATTACTTTCCCTATTCTTAAAGCTCTAAATGAAGTACATGGCCTTGTACAAATTCTACATATAGATGCGCATGGTGATCTGTACCAAAATTTTGAAGGAGATCCCTATTCACACGCCTGTCCGTTCGCCAGAATTATGGAAAACAAATTGGCTACTAGATTGGTACAGCTAGGCATACGTACCTTATCTTCACATCAGCGGGAACAGGCCAAAAAGTTCAATGTCGAAATTATAGAAATGAAAGACTATACCGAGACTAAACTCCCCCATTTCGAAAAACCTATCTATCTCTCTTTGGATATTGATGCCCTAGACCCTGCATTCGCGCCAGGGGTCTCCCATTATGAGCCAGGTGGCTTCAGTACCCGACAAGTATTGGATATTATTCAGCATATCAAAGCCCCGATCATAGGTGCGGATATTGTAGAATACAACCCTACACGCGATATCAATGATATGACCGCTATGGTCAGCGCGAAAATTTTAAAGGAAATTGTCGCAAAAATCCTAGAAAACAACGAAACCATAAACTAGTAATTTACGCTAAGAAATAAAGGCAATCCAGGTATTAATAACTATCCTATAAAATATATAGCCCTAAAAATCATTGCCAAGATTAGTATGGCTGAAAACAAGAAAAGAGTACTTCCAAGCTTTTTCCAAAACCCGTTATTTGCTTTCTCTGTTCCATAAAAAAACCCGAAATAAGGTTTCGGGCGTCATTTATTTGTTCATTATTTGGATGTTCTTGCTACCCATCAGGATGCATGAATTTTTGCTTACCCAATAATTCGTCTTCCGTTTCCACAACGTCTTCGTCTGGTATACAACAATCTACCGGGCAAACAGCGGCACATTGCGGCTCTTCATGAAAACCCATACATTCGGTACACTTATCAGGAGAAATATAGTAAATCTCATCGCTTATAGGTTCTTGTACGTCTTCAGCATTCACTGCTTTCCCGCTCGGCAAGACTACATCGCCCTCCAAGGAAGTACCATCACTATAGCGCCATTCATCGGCACCTTCATAAATTGCCGTATTTGGGCATTCAGGTTCGCAAGCCCCACAATTAATACATTCGTCTGTTATTATAATCGCCATTTTCGCTTTCTTTTAATCTATTCGGGTATCTGAATCATTCCTTGACACCCCTGGGACCTATGCTTAAAAACGCATAGAAAATCATATTAGTATCCCTATTTTTGTACAAAGGTAAAGCGGAATACAATTTTGGACAAATATATGAGCAACCATAACAACACATTTAACGCATTTATAGCACTTGGTGATTTTTTAAAGAATTTTTGTGGTCCTACTCCAACAGATTCTCCCGCAGCTAAAAAACTCTCACAAAGCATACAACTGGCAGGACACAAAAACGGTTGGTTTACCAAAGAGAATGTGGTATTCGCCTTGAAAGCCTGGGGTGATTTATTAACAAATGAAACGCTTTCTGCTTGGCTTTCGAACTACGATTTAACTACCAAATCAGACGTTAAAACGGTTGCTATTATCATGGCAGGGAATATTCCTTTGGTAGGTTTTCATGATTTTCTGGCTGTGTTGATGACGGGTAATAAAGTCTTAATAAAACTCTCCGCAAACGACAATGTATTAATCTCATTTATAGCTAACTATCTCATTTCAATTGATAAATCGTTTCAAGAAAGAATCGAACTATCGAAAGGGCAATTAAAAGGGTTTGACGGCGTCATTGCCACCGGTAGCAATAATACGGCCCGGTATTTTGAACACTACTTTGGTAAAGGGCCAAACATCATTCGAAAAAATAAAAACTCCGTAGCCGTACTGTCCGGCAACGAGACCAAAGAACAGCTAAATGCGCTTGGCGAGGACATTTTCCGGTATTACGGCTTGGGATGCAGAAGCGTCTCTAAGTTTTTTGTGCCGGATGGCTATAATTTTGACATTTTTTTTAATGCAATTTATAATTATGGCAGCATTGTAAATCAAGTAAAGTATGCCAATAATTATGATTATAACAAAGCGGTTTATTTAATGTCTGAATTTAAACTGCTAGATAATGGCTTTCTGATACTTAAACAAGATGCAAGTTATTCCTCCCCAATTGCCTCCTTATTCTATGAATTTTATACTGATAAAGAAAGTTTACGATTGCAGTTGGAACGAGACCATGAGCAACTACAATGTGTGGTTTCTGACAGTTTCATAAAAAACGAGGTCGCGTTTGGCCAAACCCAATTACCATCACTTACTGATTATGCCGACGGAATCGACACTGTTGATTTCCTGTTGAAAATATAATGCAAATACTAGGTAGAAATACTGCCATTTCAGCATAATTTTAAGACCTTTGAGCCTTTCTAAAAAACGAATCGAAACAAATTCAGTATCCAAATGAAAAAGCATAATTTTAGTGCAGGACCCTGTATCTTGCCAAAAGAAGTACTTGCAAAAGCTGCAGAAGCAGTCGTAGATTTTAATGGTTCGGGCCTTTCTTTGGTAGAGATTTCCCATAGAAGTAAGGACTTTGTGGCCGTTATGGAGAACGCAAGAAGCTTGTCACTTGAATTGCTGGGACTTGAAGGGCAGGGATACCAAGCCTTATTTTTACAGGGCGGTGCGAGTTTGGAGTTTTTAATGGTTGCCTATAACCTTTTGGAGAACAAGGCCGGATATTTGAATACGGGAACTTGGAGCGATAAAGCGGTCAAGGAGGCCAGAGGCTTTGGAGAAATCGTCGAAGTAGGGTCTTCTAAGGATGAGAATTTTAATTATATCCCCAAAGGGTATGCCGTTCCCGATGGCTTGGATTACCTGCACCTTACCTCTAATAATACCATCTTTGGAACCCAATTAAAAAAATTCCCGAAGAGCGATGCACCCTTGGTTTGCGATATGAGTTCGGATATCTTTTCTCGCCAACTCGATTTTTCCCAGTTTGATTTAATTTATGCCGGGGCACAAAAAAATATGGGTCCCGCAGGTACTACGCTAGTCGTTATAAAAGAGTCTATTTTGGGGAAAGTGTCAAGGCAAATCCCATCAATGCTCGATTACAAGGTACATATAGGGAAAGACAGTATGTTCAACACCCCTTCGGTATTTGCGGTATACGTTTCTATGTTAACGATGGAATGGCTCAAAAATATGGGTGGGATTGCTGCCATTGAAGAAATTAATGAGCGAAAATCACAGCTTTTGTATTCTGAAATCGATTTAAACCCCGTTTTTAAAGGCTATGCTAAAAAAGAAGACCGTTCACATATGAACGCCACCTTCAATCTTACCGAGGATGGATTGAAAGAAGACTTTGATAATTTACTAAAAGAAGCAGGTATCAATGGCCTAAACGGGCATCGATCCGTGGGAGGTTATCGCGCTTCTATGTACAACGCACTCTCCTTAGAAAGTGTAGGGGTATTGGTAGATATTATGAGTGAAATGGAACGAAAAGGGTAAATTTTAGCATATTCAGTGTTAAACCCAGCATTTAAACTATAAAACTGAAATGAAAATTTTAGCAAACGATGGTATTTCACAAACCGGAATCGTCGCCCTTGAAAAGGCAGGTTTTGAAGTCATCACCGTAACCGTGGCGCAAGAACAACTTGCCAATTACATCAATGAGAACAAAATTGTAGCCTTGCTAGTCCGCAGCGCAACCAAAGTGCGAGAAGATCTAATAAACGCATGTCCTTCGCTAAAACTCATAGGGCGTGGTGGTGTAGGAATGGATAATATAGACGTTTCATATGCACGTGAAAAAGGGCTACATGTAATCAATACCCCGGCAGCTTCGTCAGAATCTGTTGCAGAATTGGTATTCGCACATATGTTTGGGGGCGTACGGTTTTTATACGATGCCAACCGTACTATGCCACTCGAAGGGGATAGTAAATTTAAAGAACTCAAAAAATCCTATGCCAAAGGAAGTGAATTGCGTGGTAAAACCCTTGGTATTATAGGTTTCGGTAGAATCGGCCAAGCGACCGCAAAAATTGCAATAGGAGTAGGTATGAAAGTAATTTATTCCGACCCGTTCATAGAGCAAGCTTCTGTCGAAGTTTCTTTCTTCGATGGACAATCGGTCAAATTTAATTTTAAGACCACAGCAAAAGAAACGTTGTTAAAAACGGCAGACTACATCTCAGTGCATGTTCCTGCACAAAAAGATTATGTAGTTGGTGCGAAAGAATTTGCACTTATGAAAGACGGTGTAGGTATTGTAAACGCTGCTCGGGGAGGCGTCCTCGATGAGGTAGCAATGGTCAAAGCGTTTGAAAGCGGCAAGATCGCCTTTGCAGGCCTCGATGTTTTTGAATCGGAGCCTACTCCTGAAATCCCAATACTCATGCACCCTCAAATCTCCCTTACACCTCATATCGGTGCTGCCACCCAAGAAGCGCAAGACCGTATTGGTACCGAACTTGCCACACAAATCATCAATTTGATCAAGTAATTACAAAATTGTTTCTGACAGTTTTTTTAGAATCGACTTTTTTGTACATTACCCTACAATTAATAAACACTACATAATGGCAGGATTACTAGATTTACTAGACAGCCCAATGGGCAAACAATTAATAAGTGGCGTGGCCGGACAAACAGGTCAATCACCAGAAAAGGCCGGTAGCGTACTTACAATGGCATTACCCGTTTTAATGGGAGCAATGAAAAGAAACGCTTCAACGCCTGAAGGAGCACAAGGTTTAATGAATGCGCTATCGAACAAACACGATGGTAGCATTATGGATAACCTAAGCGGCCTCTTCGGTGGCGGTGTCGATGATTCCGTTTTAAACGACGGAGCTGGTATCCTAGGACACGTCTTAGGAAACAAGCAACCACAAGTACAGAATGCACTTAGTCAAAAATCTGGCTTAGATGCAGGTTCTATAGGAACCATTCTAAAGGTTGCTGCACCTATATTGATGGGTTTTTTAGGAAAACAGGCGCAACAGCAAAATGTAACCAGTTCAAACGGTCTTGGCGACCTATTGGGCGGCTTGCTTGGTGGAGGCGACAGTAATACGGGAAATAAACAACAATCGTTAATTGAATCTTTCTTGGATTCTGACGGGGATGGCAGCATTTTAGACGATGTGGCCGGTATGGTTCTAGGAGGCGGTAAAAGTAACGGAGGCGGTGGTCTCGGAAGCTTATTAGGCGGACTTTTTGGAAAATAGAACAGCCTTAACAATTTTTAGCAAAGCCGCTTCCTTTGGGAAGCGGCTTTTTTTTGTACCTTAAGAGGGCAAACCAATAATAGTAGTTCGGTAGTTGTTAAAAATTAAAGAACTATTATATATGATCGAATCGAAACAGATGAAAAAGTTGTTAATTCATATGGGAGCATGTTTTGGAATACTATCGCTATTCCTTATTGGGTGCAACGCTCCAAAACAAGCAGCTACAAGCACTCCCGTCCCTTCCGATACAGAACAAACAGCCTTTCAACAAACGGAAGGGGATACCATTAGAATTGCAAGTGATGAAACCGAGTATGAAATCATTATAATTGAACCAGGTTTCAACTTTTGGCTCAAAAGTATTGCCAGACCCGAGGGGTACTACTCCCAAAGCTTTTTAGAAAGTAGAAATAAAATCTATGTCCTTAATTGGAACCAACGTGTTTTACAACCTCGTCAATACGATCCAAATTTGTATGAATTGCAAATTAACTACGACTCGTTTACCGATTATGGGTACGAGGTAAACTATAAATTGTATAACTACTTTCTGTATTTTCAACGCAAATACAGTCAACAGTTAGGACCTTTTGTGCCCAGAATCTGATATATTTGCAAGCGAAAGTTTGCTATGGAAAAATTAAAAAAACGTTGGGGGATACACTCTAATTTTCAAGTAATTATTATTTGCGTGGTTTTTGCAATTACCGGCTCTTCCTCGGTGTTTGTAGCAAAACCTTTTTTGCAATGGATCGGCTTGGCGCGAGAAGCTTTCCCAGAAGGTACCTTGGGCGGATTTTTATATTGGGCGTTGCGTATTTTACTCATTTTCCCCTTTTATCAGGTGCTATTGGTCCTTTTTGGTTGGTTGTTCGGTCAACACAAATTCTTTTGGAATTTTGAAAAGAAAATGCTGTCGCGAATGGGACTCGGTTTTCTCTTTAAATGAAATTAGTGTTTCTTTAACATAAGGAGCACTGTTAAATAGCTATTTTTAGCCCATGAAAAGCAGTCGCTTTTTTTTCTGGTCTTCTTTCCTGCTGTTAGCGTTGCTAATGGTAAAGATATCATCATTTCATGTGTATACACATCTTGGGGAACCAGATTCAATTGTAGAACAGTGCTCGGTCTGCGATTTTTCTATTGAAAACCAACATCCCGAAATAGCGGATGGACTTCCCATCGACATCGTTTTTCAGACGATTCCCGCTACTGGTACCCTAAATTTTGAGCCGAGCGTTTCGGAGGATTCCAAATATTACCACCTTCGCCTTTTCGGCAGACCTCCCCCCTCTTTAGGATAGTTCTTTATTGGTTGCCTCTGTTCTAAGAAGCACCCAGATTTAATCCTAATAATCAATTAATGAAATTTTATTTTGTAGTGCTAACCACCTTGTGGTTCGTATTACCCGTATTTGGGCAAGAATGCACTCACAGTGTTTCTGGGGAGATTATCGACTTTCATGATAAAACCCCCTTGAAAGGAGCACTGGTCTTGGTAGTTGGTCAGAACACTAAAGTGACCACCGACAATTTAGGAAAATTCACCATCAAAGGCCTCTGCACAAACGAGATAGAATTAGAAATTTCACACCCTGAATGTACCTCGCAGTTTTTAGCGGTTAATACAAACGAAAAAAAAGAGTTGAAAATATCACTAGAACATCATTTGGAACTCTTGGAGGAAGTCCAAGTAATAGGTGCTACACAAAAGAAAAAAACAGCCTCATCAATAGAAAAGACCTTACAGCTCCAAACCCTAGAGCGAATGAGCAGCGGTAGCTTAGGAGACGTTTTAAAAAAGATCCCGGGTGTTTCTTCTTTAAATACCGGAGCAAATATTGTAAAGCCCGTTATTCAAGGCCTCAGCGGAAGCAGGGTACTTATCCTCAATAACGAGGTACGAATGCAAGATATGGAATGGGGCGATGAGCATGCGCCAAATATTGATGTAAATGTGGCGAATAGAATTACATTGATCAAAGGCGCCGGGGCGCTGCAATATGGCGGTGACGCTATAGGAGGGGTAATTTTGATTGCTCCTGAAAAAATAGTGGCGAAAGATAGTCTTTATGGGAAATTTTTGGCGAATGGCGCTACGAATGGCAGAGGCGGAAACGCTACCCTGGAACTTGTAAAATCTTTTGAGAATGGTTGGTTTGTGAAAGCGCAAGGGTCGTATAAACGACTGGGGGACCTAGAAGCTCCAAATTATGTGTTGTCAAATACCGGTATTTCACAGGTTGGCGGTTCACTGCAGATTGGTAAGAACAATTTTAAGGAAGGCTGGGAGGCATACTACTCCTATTTTGATTCCGACATCGCAATTTTAAGAGCCTCTCACATTGGGAATGTAGACGACTTAATAACCGCAATCAATAGCAAACAGCCAAATTTTATAGGCCCGTTCGGTTATACCATCGATAATCCGAGCCAAGAAGTAACCCATCATCTATTAAAAGGAAATTACTTCAGGCGATTTGAAGGCTTGGGAAAGCTGAAAATACAATACGATTATCAGCAAAATCAGCGGTTCGAGTATGATCTAAGAAGAGGGGAATCGCGCGGCGTTCCTTCTATAGATTTAACATTGCGAACGCATACTATTTCCAGTGATTTTAAAATCGATGCCGATAATCAAAAGCAATTAAAGTTCGGAATTATGGGTCGATTGCAGAATAATGCGGCAGACCCTTCTACCGGGGTGCGAAGGTTGATTCCCGACTACGACAAGTATGATATCGGAGCTTTTGCAACAGGCGAATATAATCTTTCGAATCAACTGATTCTCGACGCCGGTCTTAGGTATGATTTTAGTCGAATTGATGCTAAAAAGTTTTATCAACGTTCACGATGGGAAGAAAGAGGATACAACGTGGATTTTGGGGACTTGGTCGTGGAGGATTTTGGCTCCCAGTTGTTAACCAATCCCGTGCTCGATTTCCACAACCTTTCTGGTACCTTGGGTCTCAAATATGACTTGGGAGGCGAAACGGATATTAGCGTAAATTATGCGCTATCGCAACGCGCGCCGAATCCGTCGGAATTATTCAGTGAAGGGCTTCACCATTCCGCTGCACGTATAGAATTGGGAGATTTGCGGACAAAAAGTGAAACTTCCAACAAGGTAGCCCTCGCCATTGAGAAAAAATCTACGAAATGGGGCTACAATGTTGCCCCGTATGTAAATGGCATCGATAATTTTATTTTGTTGGAGCCATCTGGTGTAGAATTTACCATTCGAGGTGCCTTCCCGGTTTGGAGCTACAGACAGACCAAGGCTTTACTGATGGGAATTGATGCGTCTCTTTACAAGCAATGGCTGAGTAACTGGCGCACCGAACATCAAGTATCTTATATAAAAGGGAGCGATAAAACGCTTGATAGAGCACTTATAAATGTGCCCCCTATACGGCTGTTGAACAGGCTTATCTATAAAAGACCCCAATGGAACGGCCTTCGGGTCGCACTCGAAAGCAACTACGTATTCGAGCAAAACGAATTCCCACCCAACATAACGGTCTTTTCCCCCCAAGTAAATGAAAATGTTGTACTGGATATCAATACACCTCCTCCTGCATACCATGTATTGAATATGGATATGGAGATGACCTTCAAAATGCTCAAAAAAGATGACTTTACAATAGGTATGAATATTTCGAATCTACTGAATGACAGTTACCGGGACTATCTGAACCGGCAACGGTTTTTTGCAGACAATATGGGCCGAAATGTGCAACTACGACTTAAACTATATTTCTAATATTTTGAACCTTTAATTATTTAACTATGAAAATTAAATTCTTTAGCGCTTTAGCAATGACAAGCTTACTATTTCTAAGTTGTAACAATGATGACAATGCCCCTGAACCAGTAAACGAGGAAGAGGTAATCACTACCTTAACCGTTACTTTGACTGCTGCGGGTGGCACACCGATTGAGCTTAAGTCGCAAGACTTAGATGGTGATGGCCCAGACGCCCCTGTAATTAACGTATCGGGTTCACTGGCGACAAGTACTACCTACTCAGGAACAATCAAAGTGTTGAACGAAACGGAGTCTCCAGCGGAAGACATTACCCTGGAAGTGGAAGAGGAAGACGATGAACATCAGTTTTTCTACGGCATCTCCGGTTTAAACGCGACTACGGAGTATGGTAATTTCGATGATGATCAAAACCCGTTGGGAACTGAATTCACATTGACCACTACAGATGCCAGTACTGGTAGCATTACCTTTACCCTAAGGCATGAGCCCAAAAAACCCAATGACGGTACGTTGGCCGATGCCGGTGGAGAAACCGATATTACGGTAACCTTTTCAGTGGAAATCGAATAGCGTTTCTTCAGAGAAGCGCAAGAGTTAGTCCACCTGAATGATCGTCTTCTTACGAGCACCTTTGAACACATAGGTGTATAACCACATGATGGTAAAAGTGGGTACGATGTCCATTCCAGGAATCAACTCTTCAACAAAAGTGATAAAGCCGGCTGCTTGGCCGGCTTTTCCTTTATACAGCCTTGTCATAAGCCATCCGGCGATAGGTGCCCAAATAACATCTGAGAATTCCCCTATAAAAGGCAGGGCAAAGGAAAGCATCCCAATGGCATCAAAAACCAAACTTAGCGCCAGTTTTTTGTATTTATTTTCTTGTTTTTTTGACATGATAAAATTTACTGATTCATTTTAAACGAAGCAATAAGAATGCCAAAAATTTTTGATAGTATATAAACCGTTAAAGATTCAGAACGGAACCCACTGCGCGTATTCTTTCTTTAAATACAGAAAACGGCATCGTAAGTATGCTACCCATTCATGCGGGAATTACCAAAAAATCATTTGAAATAACAAACTCTATCTTACCTTCGAGTCTGGGTCTGATTTTGAGTTTGACTAAGAAAGATCAGAGCCCAACAAATTCAAAAATTCGTTTCTGGTTTCTATCTTCTCAAATTGCCCTCTAAAGCCAGAAGTGGTGGTAACAGAATTCTGTTTTTGAACCCCGCGCATCATCATGCACATATGAGAAGCCTCTATCACTACCGCTACCCCCTTAGGCTTTAAGGTGTCATTTATACACTCCAATATATCATGGGTAAGCCGTTCCTGCACTTGCAAACGTCGCGCAAATACATCTACCACCCTTGGAATTTTACTGAGCCCTACTATATGTCCGTTAGGAATATAAGCGATATGGGCCTTTCCAAAGAACGGAAGCATATGATGTTCACAAAGTGAATACAGTTCTATACTCTTAATGATGACCATATCATCATAATCCTCCTTGAACATGGCCCCTTTTAATATCTCAACCGCATCTTGCTTATAGCCTTGAGTCAAAAACAACATTGCCTTTGCAGCTCTTTCAGGAGTTTTCAGTAATCCTTCACGGGTTACGTCTTCGCCTATTTCATCTATAATCTTTGAAAACCGGTCTTTGACATCATTGGTAACCTCAAGATTGTACTCCTCTAAATTTCTATATGGTGACATTGAAATTGGTTTAGTTCAGTTCTGTTTATGTATTAAGCGCAAATATTAAACAATATGATTCATTTTGAAATAACTAAGCAGATTTTAACCTTTAATTGTGAATCTACCACAAAGGTAGTTCGAACCGTCGATTAAAAAAGCAAAAAGGGTATTTTTGCCATGTCTTTTCGAATACGTACTTTCGAAGGGCAAAATTCCCTTTATGATCAAAGCAACAAACATTCGCAAAAAGTATAGTACTCTTACAGTACTAAAGGGAGTAGATTTACACATTAAAAAAGGAGAGATTGTATCGATCGTAGGTGCTTCTGGGGCAGGCAAAACGACCCTGTTGCAAATTCTCGGAACGCTCGATGCGCAATCGAACAAGCACGATAGCACCCTCCTGATCAATGGTATGGAAGTAACAGCGTTATCCGATAAAGATTTGGCCAAATTTCGAAACGAGCACATTGGTTTTATTTTTCAATTTCATCAACTATTACCAGAATTTACAGCGCTTGAAAATGTATGCATCCCGGCATTTATAAAAAAGACACCGAAGGCAGAAACCGAAAAAAGAGCAAAGGAACTGCTCGATTTTTTAGGACTCTCACAGCGCTACGACCATAAACCAAATGCGCTGTCTGGTGGAGAACAACAGCGAGTAGCTGTTGCAAGGGCGTTGATCAACAACCCGTCTATCATTTTTGCAGATGAACCAAGTGGAAATCTAGATTCGGAAAGCGCCGATAATTTACATAAACTATTTTTTGAATTACGTGACCAGTTTGGACAGACCTTTGTAATCGTTACGCATAATGAGCATTTGGCTGACATGGCAGATAGAAAGTTGACCATGGTCGACGGGATTATAGAAAAGATCAACTTAGTTTCAAATTCGCAAGAGGCGCCCAGTAAATAAATTTCTTCAAGTCGCCCATGCTACATCAATTACTTACTTTCTTCAAAAATCCTGTATATGAACCTGATGAAAATAAGCAGTTCGATTATCGAATAAGTACATTTTGGAAACTGCTATTATATTGTCTAGTTTGTAGTATCATTTTTGGAATTCTAATTAGCGGTGTCAAAGAAGTAATAGGTCTAGATACCGGGGAACATGCGCTGGATAGTTTTATGAAACAGTACTCCCCTATTCTTTTATTTCTTGTCGCCGTTGTTCTTTCGCCATTAGTGGAAGAGCTGCTCTTCAGAGGTCCCATGGCTTTTTTTAAGAACAGTCGATTTTTTGGGATTGTCTTTTACCTTTTTACCTTTGTTTTTGGGTTTTACCATATCACTAATTTTGAATTGAACACCAACATCTTATTGCTTTCCCCTCTTTTAGTCGCCCCGCAATTAAGTGTAGGTTTGTTTCTAGGGTTTATTCGGGTTCGTTTCGGTATTTTATGGGCAATTGCTTTGCATGCTGCTTATAATTTTATTCTTATCGGGCCTTTTGTTTTATTGCAGTTATTCAATATTTCCATTTCATGAACAAAACCGAATTAAAAGATTTTTTAGATGCCAAGGTGGCCCAATACAACCATCCTCATTTTTTGGAAAGCGACCCCATACAAATACCGCATCGGTTTACCCTCAAGGAGGATATCGAAATTAGTGCCTTTATGACAGCGACCATTGCATGGGGGAATCGCAAAAGTATTATCAACAACGCCATTCGGCTAGTCGGTTTAATGGATGAAGCCCCCTACGATTTTATAAATAGCCATGAACAGTCTGATTTAGACAAGCTGGCCCCTTTTGTACACCGTACTTTTAACGGTACCGACTTAATCTATTTTATACAAAGTTTAAAAAATATCTACCAGAATCATGATGGGTTGGAAGCCGTTTTCGCAGATAAACAGGCACCAACATCAATGCAACCGGCTATCACAGAGTTTAAAGAAACTTTTTTTGAGTTACCCCATTTACCGCGAACCACCAAGCATGTTAGCAACCCTCTTAAAGGTTCCGCGGCAAAACGAATCAATATGTTTTTACGATGGATGGTACGCGACGGTAGCACAGGTGTAGATTTTGGCCTATGGAAAAGCATACCTACCGCAATTCTTTCCTGTCCGTTAGATGTACATTCTGGGAATGTAGCCCGTAAATTAAAACTTCTCAAACGAAAGCAAAATGATGGCAAAGCTTTGGCGGAGCTAGATGCTAGCCTTCGCAAACTTGACCCTGTAGATCCTGTAAAGTATGATTTCGCCCTTTTTGGTCTAGGTGTCTTCGAAAAATTCTAGGAAGACAGTTCGTTTAGGATTTCTTGCGGCAATAACACCTTGTCAACTACATGAATAATGCCTTTTAAAATTTCCTGGTCGGGAGCCGTTACTCTTGACGGGATACCCGTTTTATCCAAAATGGAGAGCCCGTCCTCGATACGGACCGCTAATTGTTCTCCTTGGGCGCTTGTCAACAATTGCATATCTGTGAGTTCAGAAACGCTTAGTTTAGTACCCTCCACACAATGATATTCCAAAATTTTAACCAGTAGTCCCAATTCCTCAGCGGTATTAAAATCCGCCAAGGAGTCATACCCGGGTAGGCTGTTGAACAAATCTAAAAATGCTTGGTTCGAAGGAAAAAAGAAGGTGAATTCCCTATCGAGAAGATCGCTTAGGTTGGTGCCAACCATTTGAAATACCTTATACACTTCAGACAAATCATCCCTATTTTCTAAAAATCCGTGCATCACTCGTATCGCATCTACACTCATTTCATTCAGTACCGAAGAGGGCACCAACACTCTATCGACCGTATGAACAACACCATTTTTTGCGCTAATATCGTTCATCAAAAAATTGGCTTCAAAGCCTATAGCATCCAATAGGGAAAATTCCGTAGGTCTGGCAACCAATTCCAAGGTATTGCTCCCTGAAAGCGTTTCAAGGAATGCCACGTTGAAATCAGAAGCGACCAATTTTCCCGGCAGCACATGGTATAGGAGCACATCTCTTAAAAGGGCTATTTCCCGCGTATTGTCAAAATCCTCCATGCTTGAAATTGAACTTCCCAAAAAAGGAAACAGGGCCGTTAATACTTCATTTGAAGGCGCAAAAACCGTATAGGGACCTTCTTCCCCAAGTATTTCTAAAAGCCCTGTAATTTCAAGGGCCTTTTTTAAAAAAGACAATTCGGAAGATTCCTCGACCAATTCCTTAATCGTCTTGCTGGCGTCAGAGTTTGCATCATCTACCAAATCGATCAGTTCTTGGGGAATCAAGATCTTGTCGATCTGATGCACATAGCCGTTAGAAGCTTCATGGTCGGCACTTACAATATTTGCATCGTTACCACTGGCATCTTTCACGACAAAAGAATCTCTGGAAGCAGCTATTTCAAGAGTATTTCCGTTTAACAGAGTAGCGCGTGTTCCTTCGCTAAGGTCGGCAATCTCTAACTTGTCCGGGACTAGATGGTACAATAGGATCTTCTCCAAAACTTGTATTTCCAAAAAATTATCAAAGTCGTCAAAACTGTCATAGCCTTCTCCAAGTATTTCGAATAATTGATTTATTGCAGTATTTGTTGGGGCAAAAAGGGTAAATGGTCCGTCTGAGTTTAAGGTATCGGTAAGCCCTGCTTTCTCCAATGCCTCCTTTAATAAGGATAACGAATCGGTCTGATTTACGACTGCTGCCAAAGTAGGTTTGGGAAACAATTTATTTATCGCAATATCGGGCAGCAAAACCTTATTTATAATGTGTACTACTCCATTGGATCCCTCGTTGTCGGCAGCAGTTACTTTTGCCCCCTCCATAGACTTGTCCTGGACATATACATCGTTATCTCGTTGTATTGATACGGTTTCGGTTTGAAGGGTTGTCATGACGAGCCCGTTGGAAAGCATCTCGACCAAGCGAGCCTCATCGGCCACCACATGGTATTTTAAGATTTCGGCTAGCAGTTGTTTCTCTTCCGCTTCATCAAAATCCGCCAGACTATTAAAACCATCCAGTTGTGACAGAAAATTCGAAAATGCAGCATTTGAAGGTGCAAAAACTGTTTTTTTCCCGGCAGTACCCAATGCTTCTCCCACTGAAGGGTCCACCGCATCGATAGCGGTTACAAGCTGGGACAAATCCGCAACCGATCTTGCCAATTCATCGATTGTAGGTAACTGCTCCTCCCCATTACCCTCCTCAGGTGCTTCTTCTTCATTGATGTCTGGCGGCGTAGTTCTGTTATCGTCCTTGTTACAAGAGACCGTGACCGTTAGTAAGAGGGAAATTATGAATAGACCAATAAAACGTGGGACAAACTTCATTTTTTTCATTTTTAAAAGGGTTCCTATTAAGATGATGGAAAATTAATTTATTCTCCAGCCCAACGGATCAAGCAACTTTTAATTCTAGGTTGCCATTAGATTAAGTATTCGCTGGTAATGTTACCTAAACCTATAGGGAGAATAAAAATGGGCGCTGCGATAAATAAGTTGAATTGGAGAGCCAAGAAGGTTCTATGGTCAACAATTCAAAGGGTTGCAAACAACGTGTTTGTCTAAATGGCAAAAGACGGCCCAAACCTCAGAAAATACTTGTGTAACCAAATCTTAATATGGATAACCTTTACTTCAATGAACCACAATACTCAATTAAAACAGGCTTAAAGTACGCCCGGTATTTTTGATGCAAATTAAAATTTCTAACAAACCCTTTTAAAACTTTATCAAATGAGAACATTGAAAAAAGCATTGCTATGTTCAGGAATCGTTGCTTTTGCAACCTCCTGTGACCGCCTAGATGACTTCCTTGGCGGCGGAGGCGACGACGAAAAGAAAGAGGTAACTCTCAAGAATCACTCATCGGTTCCAGCCTTTTTTAAGGTCGCCCCAGAATTTAACCATGTGAAAATTTATTCCATCCTTAGTTCCGAGGATATGCTGGTCGATAGTCCTGGCTTTGTATATGGATCAATGGCCGATGGCGCCGGCCTTCTTAAGGAAACCGACGGAACATTTACCCTCATCAATAATATTGAAGCCGATTACTCCGTAGCCCGCATCAAATTCGACAAGACGTTCAAACCGATCAAAGGCAATTATATCCTGAACGCACAGGCGACCGCAAACACGGCTCAATGTTCGGGCTCATTAATCACTCCTGAAGAACATGGGTTCGGCCCAATGTATCTTTCTGGTGGCGAATGGGGAGGGTCTTCAAAAGGTGTTTTCGCGACAGATCCTTATAAAAGTGCAAGCAATGCCGGTGTCGCTTCAATGCTTCCTGCAATGGGGCAATGGTCTACCGAAAACGCAGTGGCCATAGGCAAGGATGCTTTTCCGGGTAAAACCATTGTATTTATTGGTGATGACAACTCGGACAATGAGGTGCCTTCGGGACAATTGGGAATGTATATCGGGAACCAAGGGGATCTCAACAATGGTTCATTATATACATTAAAGGTCACTACGGAAGGAATCGATTACGAAATGGATATGGTCGAAGGAGAAACCTACGATGTTGAATTCATTGAGATGGAAGAAAGAGCCCTAGATCTTTTAGATGCCGAAGCCAAGACAAAGGGAGCCATGGGTTTCTCTCGCCTTGAAGACATCGACTGGAGACGTGGAACCGCAGCTGCCCAACGCGAACTGTACATGGCGGTCACCGGAAGAAAAAAAGATGGTCTTGTTGGTAAGGGCACACTATACGGCCGCGTGTATAAAATGGTCTTGAACGCGGATGAC
>CALLVX010000180.1 GCA_938010765.1 uncultured Flavobacteriaceae bacterium
CTGCCCGGTCCTGAAATAATAGATCCGGCAATGGGTAGGGTGACCATCCCTACTTTGATCGAATCGCCTACCTGCAGACTGTATTGTAACATGAGGGTCGCATCTACCAATGCCCCGCCCTGCTGCTGGTATTCAATCGCAGCTGAACCGGGAGCGGTCTTCAACCCGCCATAGAAGGGATACCCCCCGTTGATTCCCCTAACAAATGCCAACTTGGCCTCATCCTTTTTAGGAAAGGCCACCATTGATGGGAAATTGATTTCGCTCGCATTGGCACCGCCCAAAGAATCAATGACTTGTTGCACCCTTTCGGTAGGGGGCTGTTTGCTCGCAATCAAAAAATCGGATCCCATAAGGGCTTTCGACTGCAGGGTGAAATTGTCTTTTAGATTGCCCCCGAAAGACTGTATGGATACCAAGGCGGCGATTCCGAGGATTATAGAAGCCATAAACAACAGCAGTCGCTTAAAACTGGCTTTGCCATCGCGCCATGCCATTTTAAACAACCAGCCCGTACCCGCACTTTTTATATTGGAAGATTCGATCACAGGGCCTCGCTCAATTGGTTATCCATAATTCGGCCTCCTTTTAAGCGGAGGATCCGTTGTGTTTTTTTGGCCAGTTCCAGATCGTGGGTAACAATGACCAAGGTCGTACCCGCTTCCTTGTTTAAATCAAACAATAGCTTTACCACCTTTTCCCCGGTTTCCTCGTCAAGATTTCCCGTTGGTTCATCGGCAAAAAGAATGGCCGGGCGGTTCGAAAAAGCACGTGCCAAAGCCACCCGTTGTTGTTCCCCACCAGAAAGTTGGGAGGGATAATGATGGGAACGATCCGCAAGCCCTACCTTTTCCAACAGCTCCCTGCCCGTTTTCGAGGCATTTTTCACCCCTTGTAGTTCCAAGGGCACCACCACATTCTCAAGGGCCGTAAGGGTGGGTAACAATTGGAAATTCTGAAAAATAAAACCTACATTTTTATTACGCAGTCCGGCACGTTCGTCCTCGTTCAACTGGTTCATAGGGGTATCACAGAGGGAAACAGTGCCCGAATCGGGCCTATCCAAGCCCGCACACAGCCCCAATAGCGTTGTTTTTCCACTCCCCGACGGCCCTACAATCGAAAAAGTATCGCCCGAATTGATCGAAAACGAAATATCTTCTAAAACCGTTAATTTTTTAGAACCGCTGGTGTAGGTCTTCCCAAGCTTGTCTACGTTTAATATCTTTGTCATAACTAAATGTCCGTTCCTTTTTTCCAAAACCGGAAAAATAAGGAAATGATTCGATCTATAAACGCCGATTGCATGTACAAGCTCTTAAAATTTCGTTATTTTTTTGTCCTACTCCTGTTCATAGCCTGTGGGGAACGTACAGAGAAAAAAGCAGCACAGGAAGAAACTACCTCCAAAGAGAAGCCCCTAGAAAAGGTATCCGAGTCGCATAAAAAGGTGATTCTCTTCTTTGGGAATAGCCTTACTGCGGGCTACGGACTCGATACCGAGGAATCGTTTCCAGCGCTGGTACAAGATCGTTTGGACTCACTAGGACTTGGGTATACGGCCGTTAATTCGGGTTTGAGCGGGGAAACCACCACTGGCGGACTCAACCGATTGCAATGGGTATTGAACCAGAAGGTAGACATATTTGTGTTGGAATTAGGCGCGAATGATGGTCTTCGCGGTATTCCTCTTACCGAAACACGCGCTAATTTGCAAGGGATCATAGATGCCGTCAAAGAAAAAAATCCGAAAACACAGATCGTCCTCGCCGGGATGCAGATACCACCGAATATGGGACAGGACTATACGAAGGAATTTCGCACCATCTTTCCCGAATTGGCGGAAGAAAATGAGGTGGACCTTATCCCCTTTTTATTGGACGGGGTTGCCGGCATACCGGAATTAAACCTTCCTGATGGGATCCACCCCACTGCCGAAGGTCAAAAAATAGTTACGGAAAATGTATGGGCCGTTTTAAGTCCATTATTGAAGTGATTTAACCTTTTTCAATTGGCTAAAAAATGATAGCACTCACCCTCGATGTTTCCAAAAACATTCTAGACCAGTTTGCCGAGCAGATAGAAGGGGTTGCCTCCCACAATTCCTTTAAAATCTCAAAAACAATCGGTCAGGGGGAGATGGATCTAGTACAATTTCCCAATGCCATCGAACTATATCATTTTCAGTTTCAATTGGCGCAGGAGGTGCAGACGCAGTCGTTTAACCCAGAAAA
The DNA here is from genome assembly GCA_938010765.1 of uncultured Flavobacteriaceae bacterium. GTDB lineage: Bacteria > Bacteroidota > Bacteroidia > Flavobacteriales > Flavobacteriaceae > Pelagihabitans. The sequence continues at coordinate 2,235 of CALLVX010000180.1, forward strand.
AAGCGAGTGGCTCTTGCTGAACATCAACCTTTCCAAGAAAGCGATGAAAAAGACGGTAAACGATGCGGTGGTAGACATCCAAAAATTTCTACCGTCGGGCATTTTACTCTACACGCCCAAAACAAAGGTGTATAGTATGAGTCCGCCCATGGAAGCCTTTGAAATTGTTTTGATACGCATACATAAACGCTTTTTCGACACCTATCTTTCAGAAGAAATCAGTGCACTTCAAAATTCGGAGAATGCCGTCATCTACGAGGATCTGGAAGCCAAAATGGAAAACAACCTCTTAAAGGTCCTATCGTCCAAGACCAACACCCTGCGCGCGCATGGATTCTTGATGCAGTTCATCGCCGATTTTATAGACAAATTAAAAAGCAGGGAACAGGAACATCATTTTGAACATTTGCATCCTACGGATGTAAAGGGGCTCTTTATGGCCTCGGCCCATCTTCGAAACCCGAAGGCGGAAACACTGCCTTCCATCAAAGAGTTGGCGGAAATAGCAGGAATGGGCACGACCAAATTCAAAACCACCTTTAAACAGGTTTTTGGGAAGCCCCCGATGCAATACCATCAAAAAATAAAGTTTGACTATGCCCGTCAGGAGCTGTTGGCCAAGCGAAAAACGGCCAGTGAACTCAGCTACGAACTGGGCTACTCCCACCCTTCTAAATTCACCGAAGCCTTTAAAAAGCAATTTGGGGAACTGCCTTCTTCCCAGGCATAGGGTTTCGTCCTCCAGGGGAAACCATTCGTCTTTCAGGGATACATGCACAGCTCGTGCCGTCCCTATTTTTGTAGCCGAATCGTTTTTGAGGTTTGCCACCGGTCTTAGGGTCGCTGCCTTTTGAAACACAACTAGAAGGACTATGAATCTATTTATCACGGGAGGAACCGGTTTTGTCGGAAAAAGCATTATTCCTATGTTGCAAGCAAAGGGGTATCAGGTATATGGTTTGGCCAGAAGTGAAAGATCTGCCGAAAAGCTAAAAGCCATGAATGTTGTTCCGGTACTGGACGATCTTACCGCCCTTTCCAAAAACACGGCGGAAGCCTTGTCAAAATGCGACTATTTATTGCACGCTGCGGCCCATATGGACCTGACCTATGACAAGGCCCCTTTTTACCAAATCAACGTGGAGGCGACCAAGAACCTATTGCGACTGGCACAGGAAAATGGCATTGCAAAATTCGTCTACATCAGTGCGGCACCCGTGGTGCCAGGCTCCCCCATCGTAAACCTGAGCGAGGCCGAGGCTGGAAAAGGCCTTCCCAAGGATTTATATCCTAAGACCAAGGCTATTGGCGAATACCATGTATTGAAGGCCAATAGTGCAACCTTTATGACCCTGGCGTTGCGACCGCCCGCGATTTGGGGGCCGAACAATCATCACTACGAAGATCTGCTGGCAAATGTCAAAAACGGAAAATGGAAATGGATCGGAGGCGGGCATCAAGTACTGTCGACCATTCACGTGAAAAATCTTGCCAACGCGGTGCTTGCCGCATTCCAATCCGAAAAAGGTGGGGAAGCCTATTTTGTGACGGATGGCGACCGCCGATCCATGCGTACCACTTTTGAGGCCATCTTAAGGGCCGAAGGCTTGGATCCTGGTGAAAAGGAACTTCCCAGAACAGTTGCCGTGGTCATGGCCCATCTATTTGGGGGTATTTGGAAAACTTTGGGGCTCAAATCGAGACCTCCGGTGATGCCGTTGATGATCCGTTTAATGGGTACGGAGTTTTCGGTATCCGATGAAAAGGCAAGAAGGGAGTTAGGGTATGAAAATGCGATCGACTTTGCGCAGGGCGTAAAAGAATTAAGGGAATAGCCGTTGGCGGCGCACTCGAGGCGATTAGGCCATTTTAGGACGGTTTCTCTTCGTAGTAAAAGCAAGGGCCTTTTTCACCATGCTATTTTTTCTTCTGTACAAACGCGCCACTTCCGTCGTCTTTTCCAATTGCACCGTTTCTTTGATCACGATGTCGGTTACGATGCTCATTTCAATAGTAGCTACCTTCACTTCCTTGGCAGTTGTATTTGCTTGGGCAGCGACTCCGATAAAAAGAACTAAGATGATGGTTGCGATGGCTTTCATAA
>CALLVX010000181.1 GCA_938010765.1 uncultured Flavobacteriaceae bacterium
CCTCACGATGGTCTAGGTAAAATACCACCGGTCAAATATGCGAAACTTAATTCTTCTGGGGCTAGCCCCAGAAGAATTAAAAACAATAACTTTAATGAAGTTTTAGAAAACTAAACAGTTCTAATTTGGGGAAGCTTACAAATACACAGGCCATAGTGCCGTTATCTGCCAACTGGTACACCATATGTTGTAAAAAAGCAAAATCAGCTTTACTGGTAGGTGCCAATCGCCCATATTGGCTAAAACGGTCGTCGTTTTCATTTAGCGGGTTGTTTTTGCCTTTCCACTTTGCAGAAAATGGGGGGTTGGCAACAATCGCCTCAAAACGCAACTCCTTATGCTGCGGTTCTTGTAAGGTATCTTCTTGTCGAATATCAAATTGGCGATAATGTACATCGTGCAGGATCATATTCATACGTGCCAAGTTATAGGTGGTTCGGTTGAGTTCCTGTCCGTAAAACTCATCAACCTCCACTTCTCTTGCTACGCGTAATAAAAGTGAACCACTACCACAGGTGGGGTCATATACATTCTTTAATCGTTTCTTACCTGTGGTTACTATCTGCGCTAATATTTGTGAAACTTGTTGAGGTGTGTAAAACTCCCCCGCCTTTTTACCTGCGCCACTAGCAAATTGTGAAATCAAATATTCGTAGGCATCACCTAATACATCTGCATCGGTATCTTCTAAGGCAAAATCTATTTTGTCCAAATGCAACAATACTTTCGCAATTAACGCATTTCTAGTATCTGCGGTTCTGCCCAATTTGGTGCTGTTGAGGTCTAAGTCTTCGAACAATTGGTTAAAGTCGTCTTCGCTCTCCGTACCCATGGTACTCTGCTCAATACCATTTAAGATACTTTCTAAATCGGCCAAAATAAAGTTGCTCTCCGTTTCTGTATTGGCATTCCCTTTTTTGGCCAATGAACTGAACAATTCATCGGGTTTTAAGAAGTACCCCAATTTGATCAACGATTCCTCGCGGATGGCATCTAAATCATCCGCATCGGTCACCTTTGCATAGTCTTTTACGTTTTCGGTTTCCAGTAAGGTGTTAGCGTATAAGTATTGTTTTTCGGACAGGTATTTATAAAATATAAAGCCTAGTATGTAATCTCTAAACTCGTCTGCATCCATCTTGCCCCGTAGCTCGTTGGCAATATTCCACAGTTGTGTTTCGAGTAATTTCTTTTGTTCTTCTGACATTTAGTGATTAGTATAAGGTTATGTCAAATATATTGAAACATATAATAGTTTAACAGCTTTTTGTAAGCATTAGTTTACAGTTAAGGTTCATGAATAAAAAACAATTTGCCGCAAGATTTTAGCAATTCCCTTAATTCCTATATTTGCTTTATGAACGTACGACTTCCAAAAGGCGAAGATTCCAATATATCGGATGCGACCGATATTGCCAGAATAATGCAAAAAATATTAATGCGCCAAAACAAGCACCATCGCAATAAAGAATATTTTTGGACGATAGGATTGAATACCGTCAACGATATCGAATATATCGAGTTGGTCAGTATCGGTACTAGAAATAGAAACATCTTAGCTCCTGTGGATGTTTTTAGTCTGGCAGTGTCCAAAAAATGTACGCGAATTTTGTTTTGTCACAATCATCCTTCAGCGAGTCTATCAGCCAGTAAAAGTGATTTGAAATTCACTCAGGATATGCGAGAGGCGGGAACGCTTTTGGGAATAAAGGTTTTAGAACACCTCATCATCACAGAAAATGATTTTGTGGTGATATAGGGGATATTGCAACTGTCGACCGACTTTTAAATGAGATGGTACTAAAGTAACCAAATAATGATCTATACCGGTGAGGAACTGGGGCATCATTTTAACTCAGTTCCTAACGATTTATGAAAAAAAGGTCCGACTTTAGACGAAAAGTCAAACCCTCGTTATTCGTAACTTACACCCTTAGCGGGATAGTGTCGTTATGAGCCAAGAAGGCCGTTAAAACGGCCTTTTAAATATGAAATGTGAGATACAAGTAATTCCTTTAAGTGTTGCAACACCCTTCATCATTCCAATCTGCCCATTCAGAACCATCTGGGTTTCTTCCGCCTGTAACGGTTCCACATCCAGTACCTCCCATTACAGTAATTGCGTTTTTATCTAGCAGTTCATTGGTTTTAAAATCTTTTAGTGTTTTCATAGATGTATTATTTTAGCATTAAAAACAAATAGTAAACATTCGTCTTACGGCTGTGGTATATTTAGAAATGAAAAGGCCGTTAAAACGACCTTTTAAATAATAAATGTGATATACAAGTAATTTAATTAAGTGTTGCAACACCCTTCATCATCCCAGTCACCGGTAGTTTTTTCCATAGGGGGGTTACAAACAATTACGGTTCTCTCTGTTGCTGTTCCGCAACCGGCACCGCCTATTAACGTAAAGGCGTTTTCATCTTTTATCTCAGCAAAATTTAAATCTTTAAGTTTTTTCATAGTATAGTGTATAATAAATTAGTTTTCACAACATCCCTCATCGTTCCAATCACCAGTCCTCTTAACAAGAGCACCACAGTAAACTACTGTTTCTGTGGCAGTGCCACATCCAGAACCCCCTATAATGGTTAAGGCACTTTCGTCCCGAATTTCTTTAAAATTTAACTCTTTCAGTGTTTTCATACTTATAATTTTATAATTGGTTTACTTACTAAAGGTACAACTAATATAATGAATATTTAAGCTTTATGATTATTTTAAGTGTTTTAAAATACTACAAAAATTAATGTTTTATTGACTATATATTATGGAATACACCTTGTTTTCAGTGAGTAGAGCAACAACAAAAATTTGGTGTAATTATTTTTTCACCAGACCAATGCTAAATTTTAATTCAGTTTAACAATTTTTCTAAATCATTTAGTTGATAGTTTTCAGGAAGCCGATAGTCGTTTATGAAAATACTGGGAGTCTGTTTGATTTTATGCTGTTCCGCCCAACTTGACATATTGGCTATTTTTGTTTCTACCTGCTTTGATTCAAGAAGTTGTGATAAAGGGTAGGTTGGATGAGCCGGTCAAAGTGAACCACCTTCGCCGGGTGAAAGTGAGCATAGTAAACTAAGTGTTCAAAGTCGATTCTATTGTGTTTAAAATTACTGTTTATTTTTTAGTTTTTTCCGCATTGATTCTCCCTTTATATCTATTCGATGTGCAGTATGTACCAAGCGATCTAAAATTGCATCTGCAATGGTTTGTTCACCAATAATTTCATGCCATGCTTCAACTGGTAGTTGAGAAGCTATAATCGTTGATTTTTTTCCATGCCTATCTTCAATAATTTCCATAAAGGAATGCCTATTTATATTGTCTAGACCTTTGAGTCCGAAGTCGTCGAGTATGAGCAGGTCTTGTTTTTCTAATCTGTTTATTTGTTTCACATAAGAGCCATCAGCTTTAGAGGTTTTTAGCATGGTAAAGAGTTTAGTGGTATTGAAGTACATAACCTTGTAACCTAAGGAGCAGGCCTGGTGGCCTATAGCTGATGCCATATAACTTTTGCCAGCACCAGTACTTCCTGTGATGAGTATGTTTTCTTTTTGTTTTATAAAGTCGCAGGTATTAAAACGTTGTATTTGATTTTTATCGATTTTTCTAGTTGGGTCATAATCGATGTTCTCTAGTACTGCTTTGTACCTGAACTTGGCCGATTTGGTTAGTCGGTCAATCTTTCTGTTCTGTCTATCGTCATATTCGGATTGTAACAGATACGCTATTAGCTCATCATTGGTATAGTTGATACTCTGAGCCGATAGACTGGTGTTGAAGGCTCTAATCATTCCGTAGAGTCTTAGTTGTTTCATCTGTTCTAACGTTTGTGTATTCATATGTATGGTTTTAAAATTTCTAATTTATTTATAGTAATGACTTCCTCTTATGTTATTATGATGGGGCATATCAATCTCTTGTTCGATGTTTTCATCAAGAGCGTCCCATCCGTTTTTAAGGATACGTTCGATGATATTGTAATTATATGCACCATAGTCTAATGCTCTTTTACAAGCATTGTCCAATCGGGTATTGCCTACTTTTTTGGTCAGGTGCAATACACCTAAACATGATTTATAGGATTGTTCGGGATGTTGTTTCTTATCCAGTATCTTGATAATGTATTGCTTACAATTTGTTCCGATATGGCCTGCCCATGTAATGAACTTCTCTGAACTCCATTCACTAATAAACTGATGGTGCGAAGGCATATGTTCTTTAATGGTGGTATAGGCGTATTTCTTCCGTTCTCTTGGGTGCGCCGCTAGTCGTTCTAGTTTATGGAATATCTCAACTAAACTCTCGGAGTAAATAATTTTGATGCGTTTTCCTATATGCTGGTAGGGCACGCTATAGTAATGTTTGTCCTTGCTAAAGTAGATGTGACTGTTCTTGTGAACGGTTCCCTTGGCATAGGATTTAATCTCGTACCTTTTTAAGGGTAATGATTTTAGCTCTTGCTTTTCTACTTGTTCGAACAAAGAATAACGCGAGTACTCCCTTCCTCTGAAAGACATCTTGTTGTGGGTTTCTAAAAGTGGACCTATGGTTTTATTAATATCAGATATACTGTGGAATGTCTGGTGGCGCAATGGAGCGAAGACCCTTGTGTAGATGATACGTACAGCATTCTCTACTATCGCTTTGTCTCTAGGCTTGTATGCCCTAGTGGGCAATACGGCTGTTTCATAATATTCGGCAAAGTCGGCAAAAGTCTCATTGACCTTTGGTTCGTAACGACTGCTTTTGGTGACTGCCGACCTTAGGTTATCGGGCACTAGGGCATAGGGTACGCCGCCATAGAACCAAAGTGCGTTCTCAACGCTCTGTATAAAATCTTCTTTCTTTTGGCTCGCACTAGCTTCTACATAGGTATATTGACTACTACCAAGTACGCATACAAATACTTCAAGGCTTTGTATTTCCCCTGTATGACGGTCTACAATGGTGAGTTTCTTACCTGTATAATCAATGAACAGCTTATCGCCTGCTTTATGGGTAAGATGCATAACAGGGGATACTTCCTTGGTCCATTCGTTGTACCAATACTTGAATTGTGACACCTTGAAGCCATCGGGGTGTTTTACATAGTACTCTTCCCAGAGCAGTTGCCTAGTTACTCCCGTTTTACGAAGTTCTTTATCAAAATAGGGAAAGTACTTCTCAAGAGTTAATAGTTGCTGGCTTTTAGGTTTCTGGTCTGATTTGAAGAGTTTGTCCAGCTCTTCCAAAGTCATTGCAGAGACCTCGTAAAAAGTGAGTTGGTATCGTTTAAAAAAAGAAATGTACTTGGTTATGGTGTTGCGCGAGAGTCCTAGTCTTGAACTTATCTGGCGTTTGCTTATGCCCTCGCTATAGAGCCTGAATATCTGTTTTACTTTTCGCATGTCTATTTGTTTGTTGGCCATCGTCTTTTTAACAAAAAAAGACCTTTGGCTTTTTACAAATAGAATCGACTTTTTTAGTGGTTCACTTTCCTCCGGCGAAGGTGGTTCACTTTGACCCGGCATGGGTGGCTCACTTTAATCCGGCGAGGGTGGTATACTATCGCCGATTTTTCCA
>CALLVX010000182.1 GCA_938010765.1 uncultured Flavobacteriaceae bacterium
ATATTTGATAGGACAAACAAAATGGTACAAAAGCAAGCTTTTGTTATGGTTCTTGTGGATATGTTCACTCATACACACAAATATATAAATATCATTACGCCACACCCCAGGCAGAGCCTAGGGGAATTCTATTGATTAAAACAGCATCTTTATCAGGAATTGGGAACGAAACGGCCACTCCCTTCTCCTTCAATTCCAACAACAAGGCCAGCTCCTCCGCTATCGCTTCCCTTGAACGCCATAAGTAATAATAGGTCCGCAGAACATACTTTGCCTTGCTACTTTCAACAAGGTAGGTATGATTAATTCCGGTCTTTAAGAGCGTACATCTGGTAGCAGCATCGAAAACGTACTTCTGTTGTACAAATGAACCAAGGGCTTCTGTCGAAAGTATGGAGGTCGCGACTGGAAAAGTGGTCATAAGGAAGGATTATTCTTGGTTTGACACTATTGGGTATCTGACTTTTTCTCTTTTAGTTTAACTCGTGTTAACGATACCATATCATGAAATCCAATACCATTACCAAACATATAAGAGAGGATATCCAATGGTATCAATCGCATAAATGTCCTAATAAAAATTTTAAAAATACCAGCAGGTTCCCCTCTCGTTGTAACAACTACAGAACCGGTTATTTTCTTACCAATTGTTTGTTGGACAAGTACTTCGCACAGAAAATAATACAAAAAAAATACCACGTAGAATTCCTCGAATCCGATGAATTTATTTTCTGTAATAACGCTCCATGCTATCCAAATTATCAAAATTACAAACGTGTCTATCAAAAAATTGATAACTCTCGTTTCCTTTCCGACTGTTTTCATATGAATTAAAACCGTTGCTATTAAAGTCTAGTAGAATTCGTATTTAATCATTCATTTCAACGGATGGTCGGCAATGGACATCGAAAGGCTAATCATATAACATTGTTAGTTTAGGAGGTGCGCTAAACAAATTAGACTGCTACCATATTTGGTCACGAAAAAATTACGCTAGTTTCATATTTCTCACAAGTATCAAAAACCAACTTTTTTAAGATGATTGAAGACTTTCGAAATACTGCCTAAAAAGAAAAAGACTAGAGAAACTCTTCGGTACAAAATAACTTTATCATTAACTAAAAGCCTTATTCTCTCTTAACATTCTTGACTCCCGTTTTCCGTTGACGTCCAATTTTTTAACAAACCCTTCTTGTCTCGACCTACCTACTATAATTTGGGGATTCCTTGGTTATGGTCACATCATGCGGGTGGCTTTCATTGATCCCACTGGCGGTAATCTTTACGAATTGCCCGGTTTCTTGAAGGGTAGCAATATCTTTGGCCCCACAGTAGCCCATACCTGCTCTAAGCCCGCCTACAAATTGGTGAATACTTTCGAAAAGTTCTCCTTTATAGGGTACCCGGCCTACAATACCTTCGGGCACCAGTTTTTTAATATCGTCTTCCACGTCTTGGAAGTAACGGTCTTTAGATCCTTGTTTCATGGCCTCCACGGACCCCATACCGCGATACGATTTGAATTTTCGCCCTTCGTAAATAATGGTTTCGCCAGGAGACTCCTTGGTACCGGCCAAGAGCGAGCCCAACATAACGGTATCGGCCCCGGCCGCAATTGCTTTCGGTATATCTCCTGTATATCGGATACCCCCATCTGCAATGACCGGTACGCCACTTCCCTTGATGGCCGCTGCCACTTCCAGTACCGCTGAAAATTGGGGAAAGCCGACCCCTGCGACTACCCGTGTCGTACAAATAGACCCTGGCCCGATTCCTACTTTTACAGCGTCTGCTCCAGCTGCCACTAAATACTTGGCTGCCTCTGCAGTGGCAATGTTCCCAACAATTACTTCCAATTCAGGGAATTTCTTTTTTACTTCTTTTAAAACGTTCACTACCCCAACCGTGTGACCGTGCGCCGTATCGATCACAACTGCATCAACACCCGCTGCTACCAAAGCCGCTGCCCGATCTACAGCATCACCCGTAACTCCTAAAGCGGCAGCCACACGCAAACGACCGTATTGGTCTTTATTGGCACTTGGCTTTTGAGTAAGTTTGGTGATGTCTCGAAAGGTGATCAGGCCAACAAGCTTATAATCCTTGTCAACCACCGGTAATTTTTCGATCTTATTTTCTTGAAGAATGTCCTCGGCCTGCTCCAGGGAAGTTCCCTCTCCTACGGTTACCAGGTTTTCGGTGGTCATTACCTCCGAAATAGGGCGGTCATTGTTCTTTTCAAAACGAAGGTCCCTGTTGGTAACGATACCCAATAATTTGCCTGCATCGTCTACTATGGGAATTCCTCCGATACTGAACTCTTTCATATTGGCCTTCGCATCTCGCACTACCGAATTCAAGGGTAATGTCACCGGGTCTATAATCATTCCGCTTTCGGCGCGCTTCACCTTTCGTACTTTTACCGCCTGCTGCTCTATGGACATGTTTTTGTGCAACACGCCGATACCGCCTTCTTGCGCAATTGCGATTGCCATACGGGATTCAGTAACGGTATCCATCGCAGCCGAGACAATCGGTACATTGATGCTAATATTACGCGTGAATTTTGTTTTGATGCTGACTTCTCTAGGAAGTACTTCTGAAAAAGCTGGGACTAAGAGTACGTCGTCGTAAGTGAGACCTTCTCCAACAATTTTATTGAGGTGGGCTTGCATGGCAATTATGGATTAATTGCGTGCAAATGTAGTGATTTTTATCTGGAAAATACTAGCACTCTCGCAAAGGTTTTAATGTATAAGGTCATTCTTCCAAAAAAGCAGATACCCCAAACCTAACGGGGCCGCTAGGGCTTGGCAACTCAATACAAATCCGATTTTTAAATCATTTCAACTTGTATTTCTCGCGGGCTTGAGTCGCCCATGTTATTACTGCTTCTTTTTCGGTTTCAGTGATATTCCCGTGAACCCAAGTATAGGAATCTAAGGGCATTTCGCCTTCTTCAACCTCTTCTATCAACTCATCTAGTTTATGATCTTTTTTCTTGTCATCATAAGAATCCCATTGTGAAACATTGAAATGCTCGTTCCCTTCTTCTACATGATCCGCTAGCCAGATTGAAATTGGTGCTACCTGAGCATACCAGGGATATTTCGTTTTATTACTGTGGCAATCATAACAGGTATTTTCCAAAATTGCCAATACCTCTTCATTTGGTCGCGTTTCGGCTTCAAAGGCCGCGACATCCCGGTATTCTGCGTCGTTCTTTTCGGGGCGATAAAACTGCAAAGCAATCAATAGTAATAACAGGCCTATCAGTACTTTTTTTACGATTTTCATACGATTCTTATTAGAGTTTGAATTGCAATGTAGTATAAAATGTTCTTGGTTCGGAGGGTATAATTCCAGGGCCCGGATACCCGGTGGCCCTTCTTGTGAAATAACTATTGTCCAATAGATTGTTGATTCCTGCTTCGAGCTTCCATTTTTTATAGGAATAGGACAGCGAAAAATCCAAAATGTCATAGGCAGGGATTTCCCCTTCTATACCCCTTTGATTGTCATTTACATCTTGCGGTGCATTCGTCGCATCTGTAAATTGTTCCGAAAGATACGTGTATTGGAGACTTCCAAGCAAATTCCCGTAGCCAAAATTAATCCCGGTCTTCAAATTAATGGCAGGGATAAATTCTACTTCATTCCCTTCGACATTATTTTCGTCGGAAGAAAGATACTCCGATTTTGTTAGCGCCAGATTCGCAAAATAATTAAGCTTTGCCTTTTCATTTCCCGGAAAAAAAGTCTCTTTCAAACTCCAATTGGCAAAACTTTCCAGGCCGTACATAAAGGCTGTTCCTATATTTCCGCGGAACCGTACAATCCGCCCCGTTTCGATTTCCTCACCTGCCGCATTGGTACGGGTTTCACTTTTTAATATTTCACCCAGGCGATTGTCATACAGCAAGGTAAAAGCGCTTAGGTCGTATACAAAGGCATCCTTGATTCTTCCCCTGGCCCCGATATCGGCAGTAAAACCATCTTCGTCCCCAATATTGGGATCTACTTGGAAAGACGGATTGACGACGCGGATGTCGCTATAGGTAACCGAGCGGTAATTCTGGGAAAAATTCCCATAAAACTCCGTCGCCGGTGAGGTCTTATAGGTGACTCCCAAACCCAAAAGCAAAAAAGTACGGTCCAAGGTTCTGTTGTCCTCAATTTCTTCGTTCAAGATTGGATTGCCAGCCAGGTCCAAAACAATATTCCTGAAACTCCCTTCACTTTCTGTTTTAATATGCTCCAATCGAAAACCAGGTGTTAAAGTGATTTTGTCTCCGATATTAAAAATATTCTCGCCAAAAAAAGCAAGATTGAAATTCGGGAATTCGAATTTGGATTGCCGCTCATAGTTCGGAAACTCGGCAGTTGCAAAATTAAAATCAGCGTTCAAGACGTTGGTTCCCGGCCCCTGTTGCTGATCGTTGCCGGTTTGATAAAACTTGGCCCCCAAGAGTAAAGCAGATTCTTTTTGTCCCAATTGGTAGCGTGTTAACAAGCGTGCCTCGGCACCCCAATTTTTAAAGTTATCGACCAATAACTCACGCGGCGCTTCCAGGTCATCTTGTTGGGATACACGATTCGTTCGAAAGCCCAAAGCCTTGCGAGAAGCATCCAAGCCAAAAAGGTTTAGACTAAAATCGGCCTTGTTCGAAAAGCGATGGTCGAGGCGCAGTGAATACAGTTTCCAATCCACTGTAAACCAATTGCGTTCTCGGTTACTAAAGGTCGGATCTTCCAAAAATTGGGCATCGGTCAAACCACCGGCCTGCTGTGCCAAATAGTTGAGGAAGGTCGTCTCCAAGGCAAGTTTGGTGCGATCCGAAAACTGATATCCCACATGGGCGAAATAATTTCTGCTATTGTAATTCGCATTCGGACGAAAACCATCCCCTTCCTTATAGTTAAAGTAGGTATAATAGCTCAGTTTCCCCACCGTACCGCTCAAGCTATTAAAACTGGTAAAAAGATGGTACGAACCCACTGTTTGTCGGGTGATGAGTTCTATTTTTTTGTTGGATATGGGTCGTTTGAATTTAAAATTTACAAGACCTCCAAATTGCGTACCATATTGCAGGGAGGCAGCCCCCCTGACCACTTGAATTTCCTGAAGTGCTTCTGCAGGAGGCGTGTAATAACTCTCTGGGTATCCCAACACATCCGCACTGATATCATACCCATTTTGACGGGTGTTGAAATTTGCCGTACGGTTCGGATCCAACCCCCTACCCCCTATATTGAGCTGCAAGCCCGCATCCCCATTATCATAGATATTGAGCCCCACTACTTGGCTATAAATTTGACGCGGGTTGTTGGCCGCTAAATTTCCCGTAATCCCATCCATTAAAACAACCTCGCTCTTCTTACCCGCGTAGATCGCGGTACCCTCCACTTTTTTCAACTGCTTTAGAGCAAAGACCTGCTGACGCTGTTGCGTTACCACTACCTCTGATAGTTGCTCTCCCAAGGGTACCAATGCAACAGCCAGGGTTTTGTCCTCGGCAATCTCGACCTCTTGCGAGAACACCCTGTAGTCGTATGCGAAGACTATCAATTCATAGGTGCCATTGGGAATGGTCGCAAATGTGTACTCCCCTTTATTGTTTGCGGTGGTAAACAATTCAAGTTGTTTTACATACACCTCGGCCTCGGGCACCGCTACGCCCTCTGCACCGGTCACTGTGCCGGACAATCGACTTTGGGCCGTCGCAAAACAGACGGTAAAAAGTATCATTAGTAGCCCACTACATTCCTTTGATCTCATCTTTAAGAGGTATAATCCATTTTTTATGCGCGAACGATTCCCGTTCTTTTCCCAAATCTATTGTCGGATCGACAAAAGTACTGCTCAATCTGCCATTTAAGGTAACCTGGCTATCAGCATATATCGCGACATTTGAATAGCCTTGCGTTTGGTAATGGCTTTTTAGAAAATGGGCATACTCAAGAATAAAATCTGGCTGAAAGGCCATTTGTTTTTCTTGAAAAGGGGTTAAAAACTCTGTATTATCCACATAAAACCATTTCCCCGAATCCTCATCTATGATTTTAAACTGGGTGTAGCCCGATTTTTCCATTAACATGACCCGCCATGAAAAGCGGTACCCTTCCTCGGTCCAAAACAACTCTCCGGGATACAGCATGTACCGAAAGGGAAGGAATAGCTGTACCGTAAAAAACGCAATCAACACCGGGCGTACCCATACCTTGGAAGGATGTTCGCCCATTCCCCAGACTTTT
>CALLVX010000183.1 GCA_938010765.1 uncultured Flavobacteriaceae bacterium
TACGGTTATTGGAATGTGGTAGAAGTAGCAGACTTAGATAAAGATGGCGATAACGATCTTATTTTGGGCAACCAGGGGAGCAACGTACACTATAAGACTACGAAGGAAAATCCCATGAAAATGTGGGTCAATGACTTCGACAACAATGGCACTCTTGAGCAGATCATTACCCAAAGCAATAACGGAAAAGACTATCCCTTGCACCAAAAAAAGGAACTGACCGCTCAGATAGTCTCCCTAAAAAAACGAACACTGAAAGCCTCGGAGTATGCAAAGAAAACCATTCAGGAACTCTTTCCCGAGCAAGTGATCAACCAGTCTATCGTAAAAAAAGTAACCATTTCAGAGTCTGTAATAGCCATTAACGAAGGGGGCGGTAATTTCACTATCAAAAAACTTCCCAGTAGAACCCAATTATCCTGTATCTGCAGTATTAGTTGTACAGATCTAAACCAAGACGGGCATACCGACTTGATTATGGGAGGTAACAACTTCGAGTTTAAACCACAGTATTCAAGACTCGATGCCAGTTATGGCGAAGTATTATTAGGGAATGGAAAGATGGAATTCGAATGGCAAGACCATACTAAAAGTGGTTTCTTCATTCGAGAGGAAATAAAACACCTTAAACAGTTTAAGGATAAAGAAGGCAATCGCTATTTAATCGCTGCAATCAATGATGCCAAACCAAAGATTTTTGAAATCGATGAATAAGCTGGTCGCCTTTAGTATATTGTTTTTGGTAATTGGCTGTGGAACCAAAGAAAAGCGGGTTTTCAGCAATCCCGATCCGGCTCAAACGGGAATTGATTTTATCAATACCCTAACAGAAACAGACGAACTGAACATTCTCGACTACCTCTACTTCTATAACGGAGGTGGCGTGGCGATCGGGGATGTTGACAATGACGGGTTGCCAGACATTTTTTTCTCGGGAAATCAGGTTAAAAACAAGCTATACCACAATAAAGGCAATCTTAAATTTGAAGATATAACCGGTACAGCGGGAGTAGCGGGCAATAGCACTTGGAACACCGGAACGGTCATGGGCGATGTAAACGGTGATGGTCTCCTTGATATTTATGTATGTGCAGTAGTGGGGATCAAAGGCTTCAATGGGTACAATGAGTTGTACATCAACAACGGCACTGATAGTTCGGGAACTATTACCTTTACCGAAAGTGCGGCCAAGTACGGTCTTGATTTCGATTCATACAGTTCTTCCGCTGCCTTTCTTGACTACGATTTAGACGGGGATTTAGATATGTACCTGCTCAACCATGCGGTACATACACAAGAATCGTTTGGAAATGCCGAATTACGTTACAAAAGAGATTTTCAAACAGGCGACAAACTGCTACGCAACGATGGGAAAAAGTTTACCGATGTTAGTGAGGAAGCCGGCATATATGGTGGCATTAACGGATACGGGCTTGGTGTGGCCGTTGCTGATTTTAATCAAGACGGCTATCCTGATATTTATGTGGGAAACGATTTTCATGAAGATGATTACTACTATCTGAACAAGGGCGATGGCACCTTTACCGAAAGTCTTCGAACGCATTTTGGCCATACAAGTCGTTTTTCAATGGGGAACGATGTAGCCGATATCAATCATGATGGCTGGCCAGATATTATCACCTTGGATATGCTCCCGGAAGATGAAAAAGTCTTGAAACGGTCTGAAGGTGATGACAACCCCCAGACACAAAAAATGCGAACAGAACGCTTTGGTTACTATTACCAATACACCCGTAATATGTTGCAGGTAAATCGCAAAGGAAAATCCTATCAAGAAACGGCCTTATTGAGCGGAATATCAGCTACAGATTGGAGTTGGAGTGCCCTTTTTGCTGACTATGATCAAGATGGGGAACAAGATATTTTTGTATCGAACGGCATTCCCAAACGCCCAAACGACATTGATTTTGTAGATTTTGTTTCGAACGGACAAATTCAGAAAAAAATAGACAACACTAAATTGGTAGATCAGGCAGCCCTTGACCTAATGCCCTCCGGGAAGACCCACAATTATGTATTTCAAGGTACCGGAGCGCTCCGCTTCGAAGACAGGTCAGGAACATGGATTTCAAAAGATACATTGGTCTCGGGAGCGACCGCAATGGCCGATTTGGATAATGACGGCGACTTGGATATTGTCACCAATAATCTAGATCAAACCGCGTCACTTTACATAAATGAAACAAATGAAAAAGCTAATTACCTAAAGTTAAAACTACAGTTTTCTCCTAAAAACAGCTTTGGTATCGGCACCAAAGTATTTTCATATCACGGAGGCACGTTACAATATAAAGAGCTCTATACTGCAAGAGGTTTTCAGGCATCTTCCGAACCCTTTATACATTTCGGGTATGGCAGGGCGATACAAGTAGATTCTATAAAAATCATTTGGCCAGACAATAGTTTTCAAGTACTCAAGAAGGTTGCTACCAACCAAACTTTGGTTGTAGGTCCTAAGGAAACAATTCCTTTCGACTATGCTAGCCTTCTCACTTCAGAAACTACTTTATTTGAAAAAGTGGAAAATAATCTGGGCATCGACTTTTTGCATAAAGAAGATTCTTATTTAGATTTCAATCGACAGAAGTTAATCCCTTACCAAGTCTCTGACCGCGGCCCTGCGACCGCCATCGGTGACCTGAACGGAGATGGCAGGGATGATATCCTTTTTGGAGGAAGTAAATATATTCCGGCCCAAGTATTCGTGCAAAACGATACCGCTTTTAATGCCTCCTCTTTTCCCGGCGTTCTAAATGACTCGATCAAAGAAGATGTGGTAGCGTTAATAGCGGACTTAAACCGAGATGGCAAGAACGATTTGCTCTTTGGAACCGGTGGGGCCGACTTTTTCCAAGAAATGAAACCTTTATTGGATTCGTATTACGTAGCAACGGATAGTACTTTTCAAAAAGCCGCCTTCCCAGAAAATTTTGGAAACACGGCAGTAATCGCTCCCAATGATTTTGATGGTGATAGTGATATAGATCTTTTCATCGGCAACCAGGCGGTCTCCAATGATTTCGGCAATACGCCTATCTCATTATTACTGCGAAATGAAGGGGGCACTTTCGTTCAGGTTGACAATCCCGATTTAGAGGCTGTAGGAATGATTACCGATGCCATTTGGGAAGATTTTGATAACGATGGTGTACAAGACCTTATTGTAATCGGGGAATGGATGGCACCGACCTTCTTTAAAAATACAAACGGGAAATTTATAAAAACGGCAGTCGGTATTGACCACTTAAAAGGGCTTTGGCAGGCGATTACTCCATTCGATATCGACCAAGATGGCGATATTGACTATTTAATGGGGAATTGGGGTATCAATACGAAACTTAAGGCCAGTGAAGAAAAACCCCTGCAGCTATTTTATGGGGATTTTGATAAAAATGGACAAAGTGAGACCATCACCGCACAAGAGAAAAATGGGAAATACTACCCGCTTGAAGGTCTAAATGAAATGGCATCCCAATTGATATTCTTAAAGAAAAAATTCAATACCAATAAAGACTTTGCCGGAAAGGATATTACCCAGATTTTGGAAAAAGACCTTTTGGCAAAAGCTACTGTTTTGACCGTTAGCGAACTGCGCTCGGGCTTTCTTAGAAATGAAAACGGAAATTATATTTTCGTTCCCTTTGAAAAAGAATTACAGATGGCCCCGATAACGGCCTTTGCTACCTTTGATTTTGACGGTGATAAAAAGCAAGAGGTACTCGTTGGTGGCAACTATTTTGGAATAAAACCGTATCATGGTCGTTTTGACTCATTTCCCGGGGCCTTGATAAATGATGAAAAAAATGTACTTTTAGGGGATGAAATCGGCTTACGATTTATGAATAAACCGATACGGCATCTCGATATCATCTCCCTGAACAACCAATCGTATTTGTTGGTGACCATCAACAATGACAAAGCTCAATTGTATCAGATAAACTAAAAAAATGAGAAAATTCTTATTGTTGCTACTACCGGCATTATTAGTATTTGCTTGTAAAGAGGAAAAAGCCGCCGAAGCGATAGAAGTAAGCCCGGAAGCCCTACATGGTTCTATAGATCGGGTTACCCAAATTATGATCCATGATATTTTTAGTCCGCCCGTTGCAAGTCGCATATTTGCATACCCCGCAATTGCCGCATATGAAATTATAGCTTTGAACAATGATGCATACCTTTCCTTGGCAGAACAGGTGACTGACTTAAAGCCAATTCCAAAACCGACCGGAGATCAGGAAATCAACTTCCAACTTGCCGCCGTAGTGGCCCATATGGAGTTAAGCAAACAGCTTATTTTTTCGGAGAAGGAGATGGAGCACTACAGAGATAGCTTATATACCATTTGGGAAACGAAAAACGAAGCGCTTTTTACTGCTTCCAAAACATATGGTCTAAAAGTAGCAGATCATATCTCTCAATGGATGGGCAAGGATAATTACGCACAAACCCGTACCATGCCCAAGTTCACTGTGCGCACCGAAGATGAGATGCGCTGGCAGCCAACACCACCTGCTTACATGGAAGGTATTGAGCCCCATTGGAGTAAAATACGCCCCTTTTTGATGGACTCGGCAGAACAGTTTAAGCCAATCCCACCACCGCCTTTTTCAATGGATA
Organism: uncultured Flavobacteriaceae bacterium; assembly: GCA_938010765.1. Lineage (GTDB taxonomy): Bacteria > Bacteroidota > Bacteroidia > Flavobacteriales > Flavobacteriaceae > Pelagihabitans. The sequence goes on from CALLVX010000183.1 coordinate 4,639, forward strand.
AAAAATCGAACTTCTACAAGGAACTTCAGGAAGTATACGAAATCAGTAAAAAGATCGCTACCGAGGGAGATGCATCTGAAGAAATAAAAATAGCACAATTTTGGGATTGCAACCCCTATGTATCCGTTACCAGGGGGCATTTGATGTTCGCAACCAAGAAAATAACCCCGGGCGCGCATTGGATCGGTATCGTTAAGATTGCCACCAGAAAAACAGAGAGTGATTTTGATAAAACACTCTATGCCTATACCAAAACATCGATGGCGATTGCCGATGCTTTTATCAGCTGTTGGGACGAAAAATACCGCAGCAACCTCATTCGCCCCGAGACACTCATTAACCAGCATATCGATGATAGTTGGAAACCGGTGTTGCAGACTCCGCCTTTCCCAGAATATACCAGTGGTCATAGTGTGGTTTCAGGAGCGGCATCAATCGCACTCACCGATATTTTTGGCGATAATTTTGCATTTGATGACGATACCGAAGTGCCCTATGGTCTTCCTGTTCGGAGCTTTACCTCTTTTGAACATGCGGCGGATGAGGCCGCGATCAGCAGAATGTACGGAGGTATTCATTATCGTGCGGCTGTGGAAGTCGGTGTAAAACAGGGCCGAGATCTTGGTGCCTATATTATGGCCAAGGTGAAAATGACGCCAAACCCTACAACAGCTTCAAATTAGTACTATGGGGAGAAAAATTGGCCTGTTTACGGTGCTTTTACTCATCGGATCGCTTTGCTGGTATCTCTTTGTAAAACCGTATGACTATATGGTACGTTTTGAAGTTAAAGCACTACCTGGCACCATAAATCAAACGGTTAAGTTGTGGAATAATAGTTTGAGCGGAAGTCGCTTTGTAGGCCAGGAAAATTTGGGGCATTTCACGTATGAAATGAATCATAACGATTCTATCTTCACCTATGAATGGAAAGTAGAACAAATCAACGATTCCTTGTCAAAAGTACATGTTTATGTGAGTAATCCCGAGAACAGTATCCGAAACAAGTTAGCGATTCCGTTTTCGGCCACCCCTTTTAAACTTCGAAGCGATCATACGCTCAAAACCACTTTAATGACCATTCAGGAGCATCTTAGGCGTATTAAAGTATCGATAGTAGGGGAAGCCGATATTCCGGATACCTATTGCCTTTGTATACCCATGAAAGACACCCAGCGGAACAAAGCCAATGGGATGATGAAGAACTACTCCTTTTTAGGCAGTATGGTCTTACAAAACAATATGACGCTGAATGGCAGCCCCTTTGTCGAAATCACTGATTGGGAAATAGCCCAAGACAGCATTCGTTTTAATTTCTGCAACCCTATCATCAAAACCGATAGCCTACCCGAAATAGAAGGTGTTTTTTACAAACAAATTAAAGGCCGTAAGGCGCTGAAAGCTATTTACAATGGAAATTACATTACTTCGGATCGCGCTTGGTATGCTCTTTTAAACCATGCCGATAAAAACGCAATCGAAGTTGATACTACCCCATTAGAAATCTTTAATAGCAATCCAAGTATGGGATCAAATGAACTCAATTGGGAGGCGGAAATATATATGCCCATAAAAAAGTAATATGAAGGGATACTTCTGGATATTGATTAGTGGTTGTTGCTTAGCTAGTTGTTCTAACTATGGCCAATTGACATTCCTAACAAAGCTTCCAAAAAAACTTGATGAGAATTCGGGAATCGTTCAAATGAAGGATTCAACAGCATGGTTCATTCAGGATGGCGGCAACTCTGACAAACTATATAAAGTTGCTTTCGATGGGAGGCTATTAAGAGAACTTCAAGTAAAAAATGGCAAAAATATCGATTGGGAAGACTTGGCTTCTGACCCCAACGGAAATGTATACATCGGTGATTTCGGGAACAATGAAAGTGATAGAAAAGACCTTGTCATCTATAAAGTGCCCAATCCCGAAGTTGAAAAAGGCGAAAAAATAGATGCAAAAAAAATAAAGTTCACCTATCCGGAACAGAAGAAATTTCCTCCTAAAAACAAAAAGCAACAGTTCGATAGTGAAGCAATGTTCTATTACGATGGGCATTTGTACCTCATTACCAAAAACCGAACCCGTCCCTTTACGGGCCTAGCACGAATCTATAGGGTACCGGCGAAAAAGGGAAAACACCAAGCAAGCTTGGTAGGAACTTTTACTACTTGTAATGACCAAGAAAGTTGCAAGGTCACTGCGGCCACCGTATCAAATGATGGAAAAACCATCGTTTTACTAGGGAATGGCAAATTATGGATTTATACCAATTTTAAAGGAGCTGATTTTTCCAATGGTGTCGTAAAAGAAATTGATTTGGGCATTCGCACCCAGTTAGAATCGGTCTGTTTTGCAAACGCCAATACCTTATTACTGTCTGATGAGCGAAGTGATAAGGAAGGTGGCAACCTCTACACTTACGAACTTTCCAAGTTGTAACTCCCTAAGAAATTTTTAAATTTTAAAACGCAAGGCGGCCCTAAGGGAAATCCCATTACTATTATCGAGTAATAGAATGTTATCTTTATTTGTATCTCGTAACTGCACTCTTCGATTCAGCATATAGGAAGAACGTACAAAAACCTCCAGATGTTCCGAAAAATGGTATTCGTACTGAAGACTTCCCAGAATAAGGGACATGTTAATGCTTTCTGCGGTCTCTTGGGTATTTAGTAGAAGCCCGTTTTGAATATTTGCGGTAAACCCATCCAATTCTACACTTGCCTTCAATCGGTTTTTTTCGGATATATGGTACTGCAAATTTGTTTTAGGCACCCCAAAATTATAGGACCAGCTAGGGTGAAACTTTCGATAATAACTAAGAAAAGGCAAGGGATAGGGGAAACCTCGATTCTCTGAATAGGTCAGCCCTACAATTAGCCTATATGGCCTTGAAATGGATGTATCGGCCCTTCGATCCTGAAGAAATACCAAATCCCCTGAGAATACCGCATCCTCAAACCCCAATTTTTTAGCTGAAAGGTTCGAGCTAAATCCGGGCCGTATCCTAGCGCCAAATCGCCATTGCTCATTAAGTTTACAAGTAAAACCAATGGTGAAATCAAAAATCTGAAAACCATCTATCTCCTGTTTATCAAACGGTCTTTCCCCATCACCAAATACCAGGTTTATATTACTATAGTCTATACCAAGAAAAAGATAACTCCCATTTCCATTTAACTTTACCGGATAGTTGATAAGGGCGCGGGTTCTAACAAATTCAAAATCGGAAGATAGGGCCGGGAGTATCGTATAGTCGATACGCGCCAAATCTGAAAGTTGCCCATGTGCTAATTTCGGCATCCACAAAAGAACATAGCAACATAGGAGTAGCGGGCTTTTCAAATAGCTCATAAAGTAGCAACGATCATAAGTGAGAATTAGTCTTTTTTAAGCTAGATAACATCATACATTCAAGAAAACATCCATAGGCTGGTTCTTCATCTTAGAAACCGAAACCAATTCCAAAAGTAAACCGCATCCCATCCTCACTGGCAAACAAAGCCGTTCGAATGGACGCTACATTGGCAGCATTGAAAAAGACCCCGCCCCCATACGATGTATGCCATTGACCAGAGTCCTCATTGGGCTGCCATACGCGTCCATAATCAAACCCTCCGTAGAGCCCGATCGCAGTGGGAAGTATTCCTGTGTTCAATCGCCCTATATTATAACGCAGATCCGAATTTTGGTAATAAGCCTTTTTTCCTGTGAATCGCTGATTTCGAAACCCACGAAGCCCATCTACCCCACCAATACTGGCCGCTTGGTAAAATTCATAACCGTCACCAATGGTAAAGTGGGCCTTCCATTTTGTAGCAAAGACCAATCGCCCATTCGGAACTAGTTTGTGGTCAATTGAAAAGGAGGGGATAATATATCCAAAAGTTCTCCCTCCGATATCGAGGTTGCTTGTGTACCCGACATTCAGCGACGTGGCCATCCCCATTGCGGGGAACGCAACATTGTCGCGATTCTCATAGGTGTAGGTGGCATCGGCGCCAATAAAGCTGTTACTGGTCTCCTCTCCATTCTCCTGATAAAAGGTATTAATGAACCTATCCGCTGTTTCTTCCACTTTTATGGCTTCATACGAAACCCCTAACCGCAGTTTTGACCCAAGATCTCCACGCCACACAAAGGCCGGTGAAAAAGATATCGTTTGTAATTTAACCCGGTTATAGTCAAGCTCCAATTCATCATCTAGATTTACGGTTTCGTTCCCAAAGTCAAAAAAGTTAATCGAGAAGTTTGGACTCGTAAACTTTGCTGCCAATTCCAGGTTCGTATTTCCCCAGAAATTGGCAAACTCCCCTTTGTAACCAAATTCGAAACCAGTTGTTGCA
>CALLVX010000184.1 GCA_938010765.1 uncultured Flavobacteriaceae bacterium
TACGTACAACCCATTGTCCGTGCCAACAAAAAGCAACTCCTCATTTTCAGGATCTTCCACCAATACGTTTACCGGAGACGCTGGAATATTGTTCGAAATACGCTTCCAGGTAGTTCCATAGTCTTCGCTTACATATATGTAAGATCCAAAGTCATCCCAACGATACCCGTTTAAGGTGGCGTATACCCGTTCTTTTTTGTGTTTGGATGCTGCGACCCGACTCACCCATAGGTTTTTGGGAAGGGTGCCGGAGAGGTCTTCCCAACTTCCTCCCGCATTCTTGGTACGTTGCACAAGACCATCGTCGCTCCCGGTGTAGATGAGACCAAATTTAAAGGGCGATTCAGAAATCGTTGTCAAGGTACCATAGACAACATTTCCTGTTTTGGCTCCGTTGGTTAGGTCTGGGGAGATTGCTTCCCAGTCATCCCCTTGATTTAAGGATCTATGTAGTTTATTACTACCTAAATATAAGATGTCTTGATTGTGCGATGAAAGTAAGATAGGCGTTTGCCAATTAAAGCGATAGGGAGTGTCACCCAATTGATGCTTTGGCTGTATGTACGTTTGTTGTTTACTTTCCTTATTAAGACGAAAATAGTTTCCGAACTGATATCCTGTATAGACTATATTGTGGTTTCTGCTGTCTATTTGTATCTGCATGCCGTCACCACCCATAATAGATTTCCATGGGTAGTGCCCGCTCTGATGCCAGCGGCTGTTTTCGGATGCATTGTGGGGACCTGTCCAAACCCCATTGTCTTGAAGACCACCATAGACATGGTACGGCTCCTGATTGTCAACATTAATGGCATAAAACTGGCCCACGGAAGGCGAGTTGTTCTTGATCCAATTTTCCCCGTCATCATACGAAATATTTAGACCCCCATCATTTCCATTGATGATATGCCCTTGCATTTTTGGGTTGATCCAGATTGCATGGTGGTCTGCATGCACATTGTCACCATTGATAGAAGAATAGGTTTTGCCACCATCTTCCGATTTTATGATGGGTACCCCGGCCAAATAAATTTTTTCGACATTACTTGGGTCTACCGCTATTTGAGCAAAGTAATACCCATAGCTATAGAAAAGGTCATCGATATAATTTTCGTTCTGCTTTTTCCAGCTTTTTCCACCATCATTACTGCGGTACACTTCTGCTCCCACCACAGGAGTGTCAAAAAGCATCGAATTTGCGGTTTCCAAATATTTGGCGATGTCCACGGGTTTGGCAGTGCCCGTTCGTACCAGTTGTTTTACGTTTTCTGCTCGGTATTTTTCTTGGAAACCATTGGTTTTAAGGAAAGTGTTTAATTTCTTGTCTTCCAACTTTAGAAAGTCGGCAACGGAGATTGTTTTAAAGTCCTCTTTCGTTAGTCCTTCCGATTTCTTTTTGGTGTCTTTTGCTTTTTCTCTTCTGAACTGACTGTCATGAACGGCATACACGGTATTGGCATCGAAAACCGCCAATCCGATCCGACCCACGCCTTCTCCGGTAGGAAAGCCGCTTTCAGGAGTTGATACCTTGGCCCATGTAGTTCCGGCGTCTGTACTTTTATAGATTCCAGAGCCATTTCCGTTCCCAACAAAGTCCCACGCTTTTCGATCTTTTTGCCAAGCGGCGGCGAACATACTATTGAAATCGTTTGGTGCCATGGCTACATCGATGATTCCCGTTTCGTTTGAAACGAACAATGTTTTTTGCCAGGTTTTCCCACCATCCTTGGTTTTGTAAATGCCCCGCGCTTCATTTTGGGAGTACAAATGACCGGTAGCACCAACGACCACCTCTTCAGGATTGTTAGGGTTGATTAGAATTCGCCCGATATGATGGGTATCTTCAAGGCCCATGGCCTGCCAGGTTTTTCCGTTATCGGTCGATTTTAAGAGGCCAATACCGGCATAAGAAGATCGGGAGGCGTTATTTTCTCCGGTACCGACCCATATAGTTCTCGAGGCCCAATGCACGGCCACGTCCCCAACGTTTTGGGTATCAGAACTGTCAAGCACGGGAGTGAAGCTAGTGCCGTTATTTTTGGTATACCAAAGGCCCCCGGAAGCATAACCCACATAAAACTCCAAAGCATTTTCTGGGTTAACGGTAAGAGCGACCACGCGACCGCTCATGACGGTAGGGCCCATATTTTTTAAGGGAATATTTTTTACGAGAGAACTAGTCGCTAGCTGCTGTTTTTGTTTAAGTGCCTTTTGCACTTCTGATGTTGGGGTTGGAGTTACTTGAGAAAACAAGAATGTGCAGCTCAAAAAAAGGCAGATTTGCATCAATTTTTTCATAAAGAATCATTTTAGATTGGTAGGATCAAGGTAAGCATTCCTATGGGGCGTAGCAAGGGTTTTAAAGTGCTCGTTTCTGAGGTTAAAAAATGATAAATTCATAATATTCAGTCTATTAAAAAATTAATATTCCAAAAATTTAGTTAAATTTATAGGGGATAACCAACTAAACTATAAAAAATGGAAGAGTACTTACCACTAATCATTCAATTGGCAACGGGAGCCCTTGGGGGCAATGTTGCAGGTAAATTATTAAAGAACCTGTCTTTAGGGACAGTTGGAAATACTATAGCGGGTCTTGCTGGCGGTGGTATTGGCGGTCAACTTTTGGGCATGCTCGGCCTTGGTGCGGGTGCTGCTTCTGGAGTGGATACTTCCGTCGCGACCGATGCGGTGGCTAGTGGTGGCATGGATATGTCGAGCATTTTGGGCAGTGTTGCCGGCGGTGGTGTCGGAGGTGGCGCAATTATGGCCATCATCGGCGCGATCAAAAACGCGATGGGTAACAAGTAAATTCCCCAACTTTAAATTAGGAGAGGCCCAGCGATGGGCCTTTTTTTAGTAAGGCACTATTTTGGCAAGCATGCAATGCGCGGCAAAAATGGGATGTCGAAGGAATCCCGATTTACTGTCGTTGGGTTTTTAGAGGTATTCAAGTATCAAAGTGTGCAATGTCAATTTAATTGCAAGAATATGTACTTTTGGGGAAATAGCCATTCCCATGAAATACGCGCAAATAACCAGTCAGCTTTTTAGTAAAAACCGCGAAAAATTTATGGCCCAAATGCGGCCAAAGAGTATTGCCGTTTTCAATTCAAATGATGTGTACCCTATCAGTGCCGATGCCACCATGCCTTTTGAACAGCACCGAGATATTTTTTACTTGTGTGGTGCCGATCAAGAAGAAACCATGCTGCTATTATTCCCCGATGCGCTGAATCCAAGACACCGAGAAGTCCTATTTGTTCGAGAGACCAATGATCATATAGCCGTATGGGAGGGCGAAAAACTCACCAAAGCAAAAGCAACGGAAGTATCGGGAATTGAAACCGTTTATTGGCTTTCTGATTTTGATAAGGTATTCTTTGATGCTATGACCGAGGCAGAGACGGTGTACCTGAATACCAATGAACATTACCGGCAGGCCGTTGAGACCCAAACTCGGGAAGACCGGTTTATCTTAAAATGCAAAGCTGATTTTCCTGCCCATACCGTTGCGAAAAGTAACCCTATTTTACAGAACATTCGAGGTGTGAAAGAACCAGAAGAAATCGCGTTGATGCAAACT
>CALLVX010000185.1 GCA_938010765.1 uncultured Flavobacteriaceae bacterium
TGCGCTTATGGAAGTGCTTATAGCTACCGAAAAAATAAACAGTCCAAAGGGTGCTGTTTCCGTGGTTACGGAACAGCAGATAGATGGTAGTTTTGTGTGCTATTTAAAAGGCGCCACGAATGCGGAGAGCAGTCTGTTCGTACAGCTGTTGGCAGAAATAATTGCGCCCATTGAAAACCCCAGGTATTTATTGGTGTATCGGCATTGGTTAAAACGCTTTTGGGGACATCACAGTTACCATGTGGTACCTACCTTGTTCGGCAAAAGAAAACAGGATGCTCAGGGCTTTCATGGTTCTTGGAGAACCCATGTAGACAGTTCAAGATTACTGTATATTCGTTCGGAAAAAGGACGCAAAGCCTTATTGAAGGCGCGTTTTTCCCATATTGTATACCAGTTTAAAGAAGTTTCTAAGAAAACGATTACTTGGAAGTAACGGGCGTTGCATTCAATCTTTACCACTCATTCGATATCGGCATCCTTCGGCATTGAAGCCAGTTCTTTTCTACATTTGACAATTCTCTCCAAGGCTCTACCATGGTTGCGTGTAGCCCAGAGGCCAATATCCTCTTGGATTTTTAATGGGTCTTCATCCGCATCAATATAGCGTTGAATGGCAGCTACTGCGGGATCCTCGAAACTTTCGATTTTAAGAATAGATCGGTTCCCGGGTATTGCGTAATCATCTTCGTAATCGTAACAGAAAACCAATATGCTGTCTCCAACCGTCAATTCTTGCTCATAAAAGCAATCGGTACGTAGGTATTGTTGTCCCACATAAGTGCGATCTCCCAGTTCTTTTATCTTAAATACTTTTTCAATTTTTATAAGTCCTTCTTGGGCAGTATATAAGGGTCCGGAATCGTCGCTGGGTTCTTTTAGCTGTGCTATAGTTCCTGTGAATACCAAGGAAAGCTCCTCCCCACACATTCCTATAAAAGGGCCAGACTCTGGCCACCAATAGGTATAGCCGACCTGCAGCGTATCTTGGGTGAAGGTTACCTCGATATTGCTCTTCGCTTTTTTACTTGTACAGGAGAACAATAGTAGAAAGATAAAAAAAGCAACAAATATTTTTTTTGGACAAGGAACAGCTAGTATTCCAAATCTTGAAATGCTCTTTATATGTCTGACTAATGTAGTTTCTTTCATGCGAAAATCATTGAATCCACTCTTTTGGCTGCTGTAGCACAGTCAATAATCGCTCTTCCTCGCTTCGAGGTTCGGGTTTGTGATCGTATACCCATTGCACATGTGGTGGAAGGCTCATAAGAATACTTTCGATGCGGCCATTGGTCTTTAAGCCAAAGAGGGTTCCCTTGTCGTGTACTAGGTTGAACTCTACATAGCGCCCGCGTCTAATCTCTTGCCAGTCCTTTTGTTTATTAGTATATTCCAGGTCTTTTCTTTTTATAACAATCGGTATATACGCTTCTAGAAAACTATCCCCTACCGCGGTGACAAAATTGTACCAATCCTGCATCGCCAGGCTTTCAGTTGCCTTGCAATAATCGAAAAAGAGACCTCCAATGCCCCTTGCTTCGTTGCGATGGGCGTTCCAAAAGTAGGCATCACATTTCTTTTTATACAGGGGGTAGAAATCGGCATTGTGTTGGTCACAGGCTCTTTTACAGATGCCGTGAAAGTGAATTGCGTCATCCTCGAAAAGGTAATAGGGTGTCAGGTCCTGTCCACCCCCAAACCACTGATCTACCAACTGTCCCTTTTTATTATACATTTCAAAATACCGCCAGTTGGCATGCACGGTGGGAACCATCGGGTTTTTTGGATGTAGTACAAGACTTAACCCGCATGCGAAAAAATCGGCATCTTGAACGCCAAAATAGTTCTGCATACTTTGTGGGAGTGCTCCGTGAACCGCCGAAATATTGACCCCTCCTTTTTCGAACACTGCACCCTTTTCAATGATTCTTGAACGCCCCCCGCCGCCTTCTGGGCGTTCCCACAGATCTTCACGGAATTTTGCCAAGCCATCAACTGTTTCAAGTTTAGTGGTAATGGTATCCTGTAGTTTTTGAATGTATTCGAAAAATTGGTTTTTCATTGTGGCGGCCTCTCAAAATACGGTAGGCCAAATATAGTTGTAATTTGCCCTTATTTCAACTGAAGAGCTGCCTTTTCAAATGTATCTTTAGGAGCCCCGCATACAGGACAGGTGTAGTTTTCGGGAAGGTCGTCAAAAGCGGTGCCTTCTTGAATGGCCGCGACTGGATCACCATAGCTTTTGTCGTACACGGTAAAGCAAGCTTGGCACTGATGTACTTCGCGAACCGTATTCTGGGAATTGCTTTTTTTCACTTGTTCCCTGTGGCTTTCATTGCCAAGGTCTTTAAAGTACTTCTTACTCAGTTCCATTAGCAGGCCAGGGAGTTCAATTTTATCAACGTCTTGGGCGTAGGCCTCGTATTGTTGGGTGTTTGGGTCGAACGCTTTGAAATGAAGTACATTAAAGGTAGGTCTAACTTCAAAGTCTTTCACGATGGTGGGCGCACTGTTCTTTTCGATGATGACCGAAGCGAAATGCGCGCGCTTGCCTACGTCGTTACTTATGCCAAAGGTGAGGCCATAGGTGCTGATATCGTTTTGGTCAAAACTTCGAACGATAAATTTTTTCAATTCCAAAGCCTCCATATCACCTACAGGGATATGCCAGTTCATTTCTAGTTGCGAGTGTCGTACGTTGATGCCCCACTGTCCTAAAAATTGTTCGAGGCGAGGCCTGCTCTCTTGTTTGATTCCTTTTACAATAAATGACTTCCATGGTGTAATACATATTTTACCGATACTATTGTCTAAACAGAACCCACAGAACTCTTTTAAGAAGTCGAGGTCGTATCGATTGTTCCTCCAATAAAGGCCTAGCCAGTATTGATCAAGCCCCATTCGGTTCATTCCCTCGTAGTAAGGAAAGGTGGTGTAGGGTACCTGTAAGGGCGTTTCAAAAGTCTTGTTATTAGTAGTGAGCTGTTTGTTCAAAACGAAGAATAGTTCTTCAATATCCAGAATGTCTTCGTAAATACCCTCGATTGCTTTTGAAATGGTCACAATGTCCCAGCTGTAGATTAAGACGGGATAGTATGCCGCCTCTGGCCAATGCGGAAGTTGAATATTTAAATACCAGTAGTCTTCGCTGTTCGAGGCTATGAAATTGAGGTTGCCGCTAAAGATTGGAACCAAGCGTTGTTTAGGGTCGGTAATATTAATTTTAAGCTGCGGCAAGTAGTCAAAGCCTTCTAAAATATATAAATATGTGGAGCCCTTTAACCAGTGGGTCATATCAAAGATATCGGCGCAGACGTAAGAACATACGATGTTTTGGTGTGATCGCTGCCCGATTATATCGGTATTGAATTTCGATATATTTTCTAGTTGTTCTTCGTTGCTATCTTTTAGGGGAAACAACAAGTCTTGCCTTGAACCAAAGTATACTTCGGTAAGGCCCGCAGCTTCGAGCATAGAAATAATATCCTTGAGTTCTCCGGGCGAGGTAACCCCGCCTTTGATTAGAATTCTATACAGATCATCATCGTTCATTAGGCTAGTTTAAGTTGTTTGTCTAACAATTCTTTTACCTCTGGCTTGCAACTGCCACACCCCAGACCAGCGCCGGTTTGTGTGCAAAGTGCATTAAAATCAGCGGAACCACCAGCAATTGCATCCAACACATTGCCCTCGCCTACTTGACTGCAAGAACAGATTAGTTTTCCCTTTAAGGGAGTTGTATTCGAAGCTCCCCTTAGCAGTTCGTTTCTTTTTTCCGAAAGTTCGATTTCTTCCTCTATCAACCGCTTGAATTCGGCAAACTCATTTTTGTCGCCCATTAAAATGGCACCTTTCAAAGTATCGTTTTTTACAATACACTTTTTGTAGAAGCGTTGGCTTACATCCATCAAAATAATCTCTTCATAACTTGTGTCATTGGCAGGTGTATTGACCATCCCGATACTGCAGAGGTCGAGGTTTTCGAACTTTAAGATGTTCATAAGAACCGAACCGTTGTAAATACTACTAAGATCCCCAAGAATATAGCGAGCGGCACTATCGGCCTGTTGCTCGGCAGCTGAGGTAATACCGAAAAGCATATTCTTAAATTCCGCAATCTCGCCCAAAGCGAAAATGTTTGGGTCGCTGGTTTGGAGATAGGAGTTGACGAGCACACCGCGCCGTGTCGCCAAATTTGATTGTTGCGCAAGTGCTATGTTGGGCTTGGTTCCTATAGCATATACAATGGCATTGCACTGAATGGTGCGGCCTGTTTTAAGGTTAACAAGGAGCGAATGTGGTGTTGTTCTTTCCTCAAAAACGGTACTAACCTCGTTATCAAAATAAATTTGAATCCCACGTTCCGCAACATCCTCGGCCAGCAGTCGGCTGGCCACCTGATCTAACTGCCGCTCCATTAACCGCGGGGCGCGCTGTACAATGCTGACATTGATATTTATTTTTTTTAGGGCGGCTGCCAATTCAAGCCCTAAAAGGCCTCCGCCTACTATTACAACATGCTGTGATGGTGCTGGGAGTTCGGTTTCTTCCAAGTATTGGCGTAGACGATCGGCATCGCCCCGTTCGCGCATGGTAAAACGACCGGGCAATTTCATTTGTACTTCGCTGGGTACAAAGGCGCTACTGCCCGTTGCCATTACTAACAAATCATAAGTATGTTGGTTCCCTTCGGTATCAGTTACTTTTTTGCCGGTAGCATCGATATTCGTAATCCCTATTCCTGAATGCAATGTAATCTGCAATTTTTCTAGGGCTCCCTTTTTGAGTTTTTTCAGTGCCTCCCAGGAGAGTTCGTTGCTTACATATTCAGGTAACAAGACCCGGTTATAAAATGGGTCTTTTTCTTTGGAAAAAACGAGGATCGGATCTTTTTTGTTCGTTTCCCTATAGGTTTGCACAAATCGGTAGGCTGCTGCTCCGGCTCCGACAATGACTATTTTCTGTGCAGGTTTTACATATTTTTCAACCTGTACGGCACAGTATTTAAAATCGGGTTCCTTGGAAACAGGATCTACCAGGTCATTGGTGATGTTATTGGCACGTGCAAAAGTGCTGTTCAATATTTTACCCCAATGCATTGGCAAAAACACGACCCCGTCTCGTATATCAGAACTAATTTTTACCTTTACCTGTACTTTTCCGCGACGGCTTGTGATCACTGCAACGTCTCCTTCTTTTAGTTTTCTTAGGTACGCGTCTACCTTGTTAATTTCAAGAAAAGGCATGGGTATATGTGTGAGCAAACGTTTTACCTTTCCCGTTTTGGTACGTGTATGCCATTGATCACGTACCCGACCTGTATTGAGGATTAAAGGAAAATCTATATCTGTGCATTCTGATTCATTGTAGATGGCAACGGGCGCATTAAAATGTGCTTTTTGGTCGTTGGTATAAAACTGAAAATCGCTGAAAAGACGTGGTGTACCGGGATGTTCTTTATGGGGTACCGGCCATTGAAAACTTCCTTCTTTTTTGAGTCTTTCGTAAGAGAGTCCCGAGATATCAATATTGGTGCCCTTGGTAAGTAAACAATGTTCATCGTATACCTCACTGGCGTTGTTGTAGTCGAAGCCATGAAAGCCCATTTTTTGTGCAAAGCGCCATAGAATTTCCACATCGGGCAGTGCTGTTCCGGGGGCATCGATTACTTTGGGCAGATAACTGATCCGGCGTTCGGAATTGGTCATGGTGCCTTCCTTTTCGAGCCACCCTGCGGCCGGTACTAGAAGATCCGCAAATTGTGTGGTTTCTGAAGTATGGGAAATATCCTGAACAACCACAAAAGCGGCCTTCTTAAGGGCCTTTTCTATTTTATGGGCGTTGGGCATGCTTACTGCGGGATTGGTACAGACGATCCAAATAGCTTTGAGTTTTCCATTTTCCAGAGCATCGAACATTTCGGTTGCGGTGTAACCGGGAGTTGCATTAATAGGGCCACTTCCCCAAAAATCGGCTACCTCTTTACGGTGATCAGGGTTGCCCAGCTCCTTATGGGCCGCCAGCAAACTGGCCATGCCACCAACTTCTCTTCCACCCATAGCATTCGGTTGGCCCGTAAGGGAAAACGGCCCGGCACCGGGTTTTCCTATTTGTCCCGTTAGCAATGACAAGTTCAAAAGTGAAACGTTCTTGGAAACACCGATAACACTTTGGTTGAGTCCCATCGTCCACATGCTAATGAACTTGCTCGCATTTCCGATATAATCGGCCGCCTTTCGTATCGCCGAAGCTTTTATTCCGCACTTATCGGCCGCTTGCCGTATGGAAAGACCAAAAGCACTTTCGCGGCACGCTTCAAAATTGGTCGTGTGCTTTTTAATAAAACGCTTGTCTATTTTTCTTTTTTCAATGAGCCATCTTGCAATCGCATTAAAGAGAATCACATCGGTTCCTGGTAGAATTTGTAGATGAAGATCGGCGGAAGCGCAGCTTTGGGTTTTTCGCGGATCCACTACGATAATCTTTACCTCGGGGTTCGTTTCCTTGCGTTTTTCCAAACGCCTGTATAAGATGGGGTGGCACCAGGCGGGGTTTGCACCAGCAATTAAAAAGCAATCGGCCAATTCGATATCTTCATAGGAAATCGGCACGGAATCTTCTCCCAAGGTTTTCTTATAACCTACTACGGCAGAACTCATGCACAGGCGTGAGTTCGTATCAATATTATTCGTGCCAATAAAGCCTTTGGTCAATTTATTTACGAGGTAGTATTCTTCGGTAAGGCATTGTCCCGAGACATAGAAACCTACACTGTCCGGGCCGTGTTTTGCTATGATACTTTTGAAAACTGCTGCTGCGCGTTCTAAGGCCGTGTCCCATGATACTTTTTGTAGTGGGTGGTTTCTGCTCCAACGCATTTGCGGATGTAAAATACGATCGGTGGTGTCTTGGGCAACGTAATTTAAATTTTTACCTTTGGAACACAACATGCCTTGATTAGTGGGGTAATCGGCATCGCCTTCTACCGATAGGGTTCCTTTGCTGTCCTGGGATACCAAAATACCACAACCCACACCACAATAGGAGCATATCGTCTTTTCTGTTTTCTTTTTCTGCATAGTCATTCCGTTTGATGGAATTCATCAAATTAGAACAAGCAAATTAGAAAATTACGTATTAATACGTAGTGTAAATATGGTAATAGTTAGGGCTTATTTTGGGGTATTGGTAATTTTGTGGTGTTGGAATTGGGATTTATGGAATGGATGACGGGCTTCACAAATGGTTTTTGAGCTTTTAAAACAGCCTTTGCTACCATATCAATGCGTGTGCAACCCTTATAGTATACTTGGGTGTACAATCAAATTTAAGGCTACCAAGTTTTTTACTCGATAATCGAGATTTATAATGCTCCGATGCCTGTACGACAAGTGTTCAGACAGACTTGCGTCGAAATCAGTGTTAAATTTCCTTTCAATACCTCGTGGTCTCGCCCCGAGGTAGTTTACTTGCAGCCATATTCAATGTAATTTTTTAAAAGACCATAACATCACGAATTTCAACTGAACCTCCGTGAAGCGTTAAGGTTGGGCAGCCTTTGGATAGTATGACGGCTTCATCCATACTTTCAGCTTTGACGATAATATACCCGCCAATCATTTCCTTTACTTCGGCATATGGCCCGTCGGTTACGGGCTTATTGGTGCGAATAACTTTCCCTTGCATGCCTAGTGCATTTGTAGCAACAAATCTGTCTTTTGCGGCAATGCCACCTATCCAATCTTGCCAAACTTTAATTTGCGCTTGCATTTCTTCCGGCGTTGTTCTTTCAACCCTTTCTTCACTTCTGAAAATCATCATAAATTCTTTCATAATACTTATTTTGTTGTTTATACCCTGATATCGTTTGGGTTTTATAAAATAGGACAATGAAGTACAATTTTTTTGACCTTCGCTGGTAAATGTGTCATGCTCTTATCATTAATGATGGTTTTTTATTATAAACTATCAATCAAATACCCAATCGATAATACGCCAATTGCAAATGTTAAAAAGCCCAAAAAATAGGTAAAAAATGCTTTTACATAGTTCAAGTATTTTTGCTTATCAAAGAATTGTCCAATTGCCCAAGAAATGTACAAGATGCTTATCATTGAACTTATTCCCATAATTTTTAAATTGGTGAAACTATCGATAATTCCAAAAAATGAGAATAACAGCATTCCAATCCCCATAACAAAACATAAAAGAATAATAATTGTATGTCCGTAAACACCCCTAATTTCAATATAATTTCGTATATTTAATTAGTACTGTTGCGTCTATAATTCTTTGACATTAAACAAGTTAAGCTGTTCTTTGAAATTTTGATTGATTGACTTTTTGGTAAATAGCTCGTTTACAGGCGTTTTGGTAAATGTCGATGTACCCAGAACCTGGGTCATT
>CALLVX010000186.1 GCA_938010765.1 uncultured Flavobacteriaceae bacterium
GTTCGACACTCTTACCGTTGTCGAACTCTTTTAAAATCTTAGCAATCTGTGTGGGTGAAAATTTGCTCTTCCTCATAATACCGTTTAAAATTAAGATTATTATTCTACTTTTAAACAGTTCGCTTTTAAGGGAAGCTTACATTAGAATGTTAGGTGGTTTTGTAAGCTCAATTGGAGCAGTCATATTATTGTTAACTAAAATAACTGATGAATATGATGGATTAACAGCTGCAGGAGTGCTAACGATATTGATTGGTATAGCAAATATTATTTTTGCTACAAAAGTTAAGAAAATCATTATTCCAGAATAATAGAATAAGAAAGAATAGAACGATTTTCACAAAAGTTATTCTAAATAAAATTTATAATTCCAAACTAATAAAATCTTCGATTTTTTTTAATTAAATGGTACCTTAAACAAAGTCATCGGAGCACTCTTTTTACGAAAGAACCTTAGGGGAGAGTAGTAGAATTAAAAATCAAATTAATTAAAAGAATAAGTTATTCCATTCGTCAGTTTGTATTGTTCTTTAGGTACACCAAAAGCAGGAAAAGCATCATAAAGATAAGTGAATCCAATGTTTAGTGCTAGGTTTTTGAATATACTAATTACAACAGAAGTGTCATTGGAAATTCTATAGTCCTTAAATTTTTTGTAGAGAGGTTGGTAATACGTGGCACTAACAATGGTTATGGTATTTTTTGGAAAAAGGCTAAAAGAAAAATATGTGCTATTTCTAAAGGATTTATGAGTAATATACCCTAAATCATCATCACTTTTTTCATATTCATACATGGATAAAAGACCAATATAAAAATTGTAATCCTTTGATTTTAATAATTTAAATCGAGGACCAGCTCCGACTAAACCTCTAAAATCTATTTCTGATATTTGATCATATTGACTTTGAGCAAAAATTTCCCAAGCAAATCGCTCATTAAATAGATAGTTGTATCTTAAATGTTGAATTCCTTTACTTATTAATTTACTGTCATTTAACTCTTTAAAATCAAACTGATTAATAAACAATATCATGTTTTTATTATACAGATATTGAACATGAATCTTGTTTTGAATATTGAGTATACTATTTTTATTTTTAGTTAAATCAAATGTAAGTTTAGTAAACCCAGACCATTTAGAAGTATCACTTACTCTACGAATAGATTCCACATTTACTATTTGTGAATTAGCACTATAGCAAATAAAGATAAGAACTAAAAACAATAATTGTCTTTTCATAATTCAACTAAAATGTTTAGTAAACAAGGTTAAAATTGAATTATTTTTTTCTTGTAGATATTCATGCCCTCTCCACATTATTCTACAAGGAAGTTCTTGACCTTTATCATCTATCATAGTCTCTATCATCTCAAAATCTTTCAATAACTTTATATGATAATCAACTTTTTCTTTAGAAGCACCTTTAATATTTATAGGAATTGGTTTGTATATCTTGGTATAAGATAATACTGATAGTATGTCAAATATTTTTCGTATTAATACGAGATCCCTTTTCATTTTAAATTTATTTGTTGGCTAAGGTTTAAATTGCGTTGATAGATTTTGACATGATAGAGATTTCTTCTTCAATAAAGATGAGTTCTCCAAAAATTTTTAAGTCATTTTAAAATGTTTTAAAAAATACGATTCTATTTTTCTTTTATTTAAAAACACTTTAACCACAACTAAAATTAGGGTAATCCACAGCGCTCCCGAAATTATAAACCCTAGAGCTAGATTTCCCAAAAATTCGCCTATGTATAATGAAAATGCAATTGCTGCGAAAATTAAACCAATACTAATAATCAAGAATCCGGCAACTAAACTTATAAGGGATGAAAGTGCTAAGGCTAATTTGGCGATGGATTCATTAATGATAGAATGTATCTCATCTTTAATAGCTCTTTTGCCATGCGAAATAAGTTGTTCGGTAGTGTCAATACCTGCTTTTCTGAAAAAATCTAACCAATCTAATACCCTAGCTTTGGTTTCAACATTAAAGTTTAAGTCGTTTTTTAATGCAATTTTTGCTGTTGCCAATGATCTTAAAATGGTAAATTTTATGGAGTGATTTGACATATTTTATTCTTTTAATTGGAAAATAAAAATGTAACTTTCTTAGGTCTTGTTTTAATGAATCGATAAAAGAAATATTAAGCATAGTTCGTTTTAAAACAAAGTAAATACTGGTTTTCAAATCATATAGGAATATTAGTTTACATTAAACGGGTATTGAATTTGGAAACAATATGGTTGGTAATGTTCTATGTATTGTGTTTTAGCATCCCGCAGGGTGTTATGAACTAAACAAATTGTTATATGACGATTTATCTTTTACATAATATTTTAAATAGAAAACTATCTGAATGTTACTTAAAATTTACCAGAGTTATTCCACTTTTCTTTTGGAGCTATTTGTTCTTGTACATCCCAATGCTCAACAATTTTACCATCTTTCACTCTAAAGATGTCAATATAGCACCAGTCGTCATCATTTATTTTGACATGACTAAGAGCTACTCCAAAATTTCCCTGAACAAGAATTTTATGAACCTTAAGGTATTGAGCATTAATTCCTTTTTCTACAAATTCCTGACCGTGTTTGATAAGACCGTTTATACCATCAGCTACCGTTGGGTTATGCTGATCATATTGTTCAGAGGAGATGTAATCTCCAAGTTTATCTACTTTACCTCCCACAAGAATATCATTCATGAAATTAGTAATGAATGTCCGATTTTCTTCTGTTTTATCTAAATCTTCAATTTCAGTTGGACCATCAACCATAGAACGACCAGAAATGGTTTCTCTAACTTCTTCTTGAATAGCATCCCAATGCTCTATAATCTTGTCATTGTTATCTGTATCAAAAATATCAGCAGTTACATAGTAATATTGACCATTGTTTAGGTTTTGATGCACATGTACGAAAACGTACTGTCCATCTTCAATACTTCTTATAACCTTTATATCTCTAACTGGATTACGTTCAAGGAAAGGAAGGAAAAAATTAAGGAACCCTTGTTTACCATCTGCTACACCAGTTGAATGTTGTGTGTAACGACTACCAATGTATTTGTCTAATGCTTCTTTAGCATTACCGTTATTAATCCCTTCTATGTAGAGACCTTTTGCATTTTCTAATTTTTGACTCATATGTTTTTTTTTAATTATGATAAAGATTTTATTTCAAAAAAGTAATCAAGAAATAAGCATATTTCAATATTTGAATTTGTGGTTTCAATTAAATTTAGTGTTTACAGGATGGGTCATAATGTCACACAACTATAAGTTAATCATTCAATAATATGGTCTAATAAATAATGCTAATTGTTATTTTTAAAAACCTAACCTTATTAAAGTATCACAAAGCCAAAGGTGTCTTTGTGATATTTTTCTATAACCCTTATTAATCTTGAATAGGGAAAGGGATTTCCGCAGAAATCCCTTAGTATATAGTATCAATAAATACCCTATCGATTTCAAAAAGTTAAAACTTACCGTTATTGTTCTTCCATTTATCTTTTGCAGGAATGGTTTGAATCACATCCCAATGCTCTACTATCAGACCATTTTCTAATCTAAATAAATCGTAATATGCTACTTGGTCACCTGGTGCGTCACCAAATTTACCTTCACTTACTGCTAGTACAAAGTTTCCTTCCCCTAAAACCATATGATTTTTTTCGTAAATCATGACTTTATTGTTTTCAGCAAAATATTTCATTGCTGCCCCAAACCCGTCCAATCCATCTGCAACTGAAGAGTTATGTTGATAATATTTTTTAGAATTTATGTAGTCTGCTGCTTTACCTGTACCATCAATTAAAACATCTTGAATCATGTTTTTAACAACTGCTTTATTGGCTTCTGTTTTATCGAGGTCAGTAATTTCTGTTGTGCCGTCAAATTGTGTTCTTCCGCTAGGGTTAGGTTTTGTGATTGGGCTTAAATTATCCCAATGCTCAACAATTTTTCCATTTTCATATCTAAAAATGTCAAATCCCGCTTTAGGTCCAAAAAAATCATATTTGGTATGTGAAAAAGCATAGTTTCCATCTTGAAAAGATCTAAGCACCTCTGCTTTAAATCCTCCCTCTGGCGGGTTTGCCAGTACAGCTCCAAAACCCGAGAGCCCGTCTGCAACATCTAAATTGTGCTGTATATATTTATTAGCATTGATATAACTTATAGGTTCTTTACTTCCATTTTCAATACTTTCAATCAAAGCTGCTGCTTTCTCTTTTTCTGTTGTAATCATTTTTGTTTGATTTTGAGGGTTTTTAGGAGTCTTTAAAATTTTTTCATTGCAGCTACTTAGTAAAAGTAAGAAGCTTAACAAAAAAAGTATGTTAGTTTTTTTCATTTTAATTCGATTAGCGGTTAACTTTAATTTTTAGAATTAATTTCTAAAAATATTTAAAAAGGGTTTATAGAAATATTGTATTATTCTATAAACCCTAAAAGTTTCTATTGTGTATCTAAATCGTAAACCTCAGCTTCAGCTAGAATAGCTTCTGCCATTGCATTCTCAGCCTCTACAATTGAGGCATCTACCATCAGTATGCAAGTAGTTGCATATTCTTCTGCATGCTCAGCTCTTTTTTTGGCCTTTTCTAAATTGCGATTTTCTTTGTATTCTGCGGCACTTAATTCAAGTTCTAATTTTTTTGCATCTGCTTTTTCTTTAAGTTCAGAAAAAGAAGTTTTTGCTTTAGCAACCCCTTCATTAACTTTTAATTTTGTTTCATCCAAAGAGGCCGCAGTACTAGCTTTTACTTCATCTAGTTTTAATTTCGCGTTATCAAGTTTAGCTTGAAATTTTTCCTTTAGTTCACTCATTTTTTTTGACATGATTTTATATGTTTTTGCTAAAGATAAAGTATGTGAATATCAAAAATCTTGAACTAATTCAAGCTTGCTTTTTTTTTAAGTTTGCTATACCATTCTGGACTAATTCCTAAAAAATGGGCTATGTATTTTGACGGAATTCTTTTTGTTAATTGTGGATATTTCTCATTAATAAAATTTAAATATTCCTCTGGAGTACATAGCATTCTCAAGGCTCTTGATTCCTGTATAGCTATCCTTTCATAAGTAATACCTCTGATATAAAATTGATTAAACATGGCGTATTTGAGCACCCAAGAATCGAAACTTTTTTTACTAAATCTTATAACGGTAGAGTTTTCCAAAGCTATTAGTTCATACTTAGTTGGCTCATTTAGAAAATAACTATCCGCACACGTTGCCATGTTGGACATACTATCAAGATGAAACCATACAGCTTTTCCCTCACCTTCTCGAAAAGACAATGTAAGCATAAAACTACCGGAGGCTATGAAATAAACATATTTTTTATTACTTCCATAGGGTATTAAAACTTCCTTTTTCTTTATTTGTAATAGATTAGATTGGGTCTTCATTTCATCCCATAAATCTTTATTTATTGGTTGACCATCAAATTCAAATGATTCTTTTAATTTTTGGTACATATTTTATTAAAAAGATTTTACAAGCATTTCATTTATTTTAATAAAAAAAATAATTTGTCATGAATTAGACCCAAACAAGATTTTTAGTTCGAGTCAATTTGCTGCCCCACTTTGGCGTATGACTATGTCTAGCAGCGAATGATTAATCATTATTTATCAAGAAAATAATTATAGAGGTATTTATTGAGTAGGCTTTTTTATTATCACTACAAAAGGTTGCCTTAGAAGACAACATTTTGTAGTGATAGAGAAATTTCTTTTACGTAAAGGTTTACCCTTTATTCTCTATAAAATCAACCACTCTTTCTGCAATTAGTATTGTAGGAGCCATTGTATGACCAGTAACTAATTCAGGAATTACAGAAGCATCAGCTATTCTCAAGTTCTCGATTCCTCTAACTTGAAGTTTTTCATTAACAACTGCCATTGGGTCGCTCTCGATTCCCATTTTAGCTGTACCAACCGGATGGTAAATTGTACTTCCGTGATTACGGATATACTCTTCTATTTCTGCGTCAGTCGAGCTTAAACTGATAGTGGCAGTTTTCAAATCTGTATACTTACCCAGCGCTTTGGTTTTAGGAAACTTCATTGCAATCTTCATCGCATCAATACAGGTCTTCATGTCACGATCGTCACCTAAATAATTAGGATCAATTAACATTGCATCTTGCGGTTTTGCAGAGGCCAATTTAATTGTTCCTTTACTTTTGGGTTGTACTAAGCCTACATAGAAGCTATAACCTGCATTCTTCGGTGGTGGCGAACCCCATTGAACAGGTGCGTTGATATTGAACATCAACTCTATATTGGTTATAGCGACATCTGGTGAAGATTTACAAAATGCTACGCTTGTATTTTCCCCGACAGATAAGGGGCCATAACCCGTAGTGCGCCATTCTTCTAATTGCTTAGGATCCTTGGCATCTGATCTTAAATTTTCACCTACTCCATCAGGGGCAGTAATTCCCAAATCGAAAAGTAAGTGATCTGATAAATTTTCACCTACCCCAGGAAGATCATGAACGACGTCAATTCCTAAACTTTTCAAGTGATTCGCAGGACCTATTCCTGAAAACATCAATAATTTAGGAGTAGCAAAAGTACCCGTGCAAACAATAATCTCTTTATTTGCTTTTATTACTTCTTTCTTTCCGTCTATAAGACACTCAACTCCAGTAGCTTTTTTGTCTTCTACCACAATTTTAGTAACGAAAGTATCAAGTTGTATCGAGAGGTTTGAACGAAGACGAGCTTTGTCTAAATAATTTGTAACAGTATTATGACGACGACCATCTTTAAAAATACATTGCCAATGATCAAAGCCTTCTAACTTCTCACCATTCAAATCTTTGGTAGTACCTAGGCCAACTTCTTCACAAGCCTTCTTAAAAACATCGGTCATGAATGTACCCTTAGGAGTAACTTCTAATTTCATAGGTCCGTTCATTCCTCTATACTCCTCAGAACCCTTATCACTATGTTCTATTTTTTTGTACCAATCTTTAACCGTTTTCCAATCCCATCCTTTCAGATTCCAACTATTATAATTTGCAGCATATCCTCTTGACCAAGAACCAACATTAATTGAAGCTGAACCACCAAGTAATTTACCCCTAGGTGAATTTATTTTGCGACCTTTTAACCCTTTTTGAGGTGTTGTACTAAAACCCCAGTTAGTATCAGGACTCATCATTTGCATTTGCCCACCTATGTAGTACATAGCCTCTTTGGTATTTTCTTTACCAGCTTCAATAAGCAATACTGTGGTATTTGGATCTTCTGATAACCTTGAAGCGACTACCGGGCCAGCTGTACCCCCGCCTACTATAATGTAGTCAAAAGAATTATTTTCAATTTCGTTGTCTTCAGACTTTGTTTTTGACAGCGTATTCGAATCATTATCAAGACTTTTCAATTTGTCTAAGTCTATTCTCTCTTGACTATTAGATCTTGGTAGAACATTACCAAGAGCATTTGTAACGGGTAAAAGACTTAAAGCAGCAGTTGATTTAATAAAATCACGTTTGCTCATTTTTGTTTTGTTTTTCATAGCTGTAGTTTTTAGTATAAGAAATTTCTGTTCTTAGGTTCATTTTTTTTTTGTAAACCTATTTCCTCTAGTACAGATTTAAGGTTGATTTCAATGGTTCTAGAAAACGACCTACCTGTATATGGGTTTAAAAAATAAATGCGACTATTTTTTTTAGTCGCATTTATTATGTTCTAGGTATTAGAAGCCAAACTTTCCATTGTCATTCTTCCAATCTGCTTTTGCAGGAATTGTCTGAATTACATCCCAATGTTCTACGATTAAACCATCTTCTACTTTAAATAAATCATAGTATGCAACTAGGTCACCTGGTGCCTTACCAAAATTTCCTTCGCTTATAGATAAAACGTAGTTTCCTTCACCGAGTGTCTCGTGATGCTTCGTGTATTTCATCACCATTCCATTTTTAGCAAAAGATTTCATAGCTGCACCAAAACCATCTAATCCGTCTGCTACACCAGAATTGTGTTGTAAGTACTTTTCTGGGTTGATGTATGTAGTTACCTTGTCCATTCCTCCGCTAATAAGAACATTGTTAATAAAGCCTGATACTAGCTCTTTATTAGCAACGGTTTTATCTTTATCTGTAATGACAGTCAGGTTATCTGTTTGTAAACGATTACTAGGGTTAGGACCCGTAACATTGGCCAAGTTGTCCCAATGTTCAACCATTTGTCCGTCGTCAAATTTAAAAACATCATAACCCACTTGGTCAGAGTTTGTGCCCATCATTTTCCCCCAAGCTCCACCATAAGTAGATAGGGTTACAACATAATCTCCATCTTCAAAAATAAAATGGTTTTTCACGGTAACACCACTTGGTGTACCACTAAAAAAGCCACCAACTGCAGCTTTTCCACTAGCCATTCCTAAGTTGTGGTTAACATATGTTTTGTCACTATAATAATCTAACGCAGCTGGATCTCCGGTACCTATAGCATCAAATACTTTTAATACTATTTCTTTGTTTGACAATTTCATTTCTGTTTCTTTTTTTTCTGTTTCTTCCGTTTCTGATTTTTTTTCTGTTTCTGATTTTTTCTTTTCTCCGCAGCTTCCGAAACAGATTAAGATAGCGAGTAAGTAAATTGCATTCGTGATTTTCATAGGAATTTGATTTTAGTGATTATATAACCTTACTTAAAAAGGCTTTTTTGTTGTTCATGGTTGTAGTTGAATAAGTATTTCTATTTTCGAGCACATAGTCGGCATACTTTTGTGCGTGTGCCATATCCATATTATCTGCGTAGATTAAAGTGCCTTTATGAAATTGGGGTTCTAACATTTTAAAAAGAGGTAGGTATAAATCTTTCCAACCATCGAGAAACAAAAAATCTATGGTTTCGGAATAATCCTTAAGAGTTTTCATCGCATCTCCTGTTCTTACCTCCACGTAATCAATTAAACCAGCATCAGCAATATTTTGTATTGCCTTATTTGCTTTGTTTTCTAACAATTCTGTGGTAATTATTTTTCCTTTTGTTTGACGCGCGGCATCCGCCAGGTAAATAGTAGAAATTCCAAAAGAAGTACCAAATTCAACAATATTTTTACAGTTATTTTCAAGAATTAATTGTCGCAAAGTTTCTCCTTGTTCTTTAGAAATAGGAAGATAAACGTCTTTGAAATCGGCAGGCTGCATTGGACGGAACACAGATTATGCCATTCCCTTTCCCATTCGCATGAAGTCATTTTGAGCGTCATTGTGTAACATATTTAATTTATGTTGCACATTATTTATTTGAGTTGTATTCATTTTATAGTTTTAATTTAAAGACTGTACGAAGGTATGGGCACAGTTAAATTATTTGACTATAAAAAAAAGATTAAATACTGTAAAAATGGGAGCGTTTAATTGGCTAGTCTAAATTGTTCAGGTGTGGATTGAGTTTGTCGTTTAAAATACTTATAAAAATTTGTGGTCTCTTCAAAACCAGATCTATATGCAATTTCTTTGACAGATAAGTTGGTGTTAAGCAACAATCGCTTCATTTGTTTAATGCCAATTTCATCAATAAATTGCTTGGCAGATTTATTGATGATTTTTTTTGTAACTACATTTAAGGTCTTGGTGCTTATGTTCATTTCGCTCGCAAAATCTTTTACCTTTAAGGTCTTTCTAGCGTTTTTTTCAACTAAATTTTGAAGCTCAAGAAATTCTTTTAGATACTTTTTTTCTAAAGCAATGTGCTTTCCTATCGCTTTTATTCTTAAAAGTTGAGTCGTTAAAATATGAAATTCGTTTCTAATAACACTCAGGGAGTGTTCATCCTTTATGGTAAAATATTCATTTTCTATCCGTTTGATGTTATGATATATTTTATCAAAATTCATGCCCTCTAACTGTAATTTTGGAACACTCAGCAAGTCATTGAATAAAAGCATTATTTTTTGCGACTCTGTTTTTTCAAGGTAGCTTACTAAAAATTCATTGGTAAAAAGAAGCAAGGAACCTTCTAAATTTCTACTTTTCTTAAATTTTTGAATTTGGTCCTTTCTTATGGTAAGTAACGTGCCTTTCTTGTACGGATAATCTTTATTGTCTATGGTATGTTGACCTTTACCTTTTTTGATAAATAAAATAATATAAAACTCTACCTTGTGGTATTCTTCAATAGAATGGTCTAAATCAGTTCGTCGATATAAGTCCTCTAATTTAAGAATGTCAAACGGTGCTTTTTCGTTTTTTTGATTTTTATATTTGATATGTTTTAGTTGATTTTTTTTCATTTTATTAGATTGCATATAATACTGAACCAGAAACGACAGCTACCATAGCCCAGTAAATTCAACGTTCAGAAGTAGAGAGAACAAGCATAGCAAATAGTTGTTCTTGTTTTAAAACTTACCTATGTTGGCCCATTTAGAACGTGGTGGAATGGGTTCCATGTTGTCCCAATGTTCCACGATTTTTACATCTTTTATTCTGAAGATATCAAAAATCGAAAATTGTTGGTTGTAGTAGGTTGCTTTCGAGTAAGATACCACGTTATTGCCCCGTCCCATAACATGAAATACAAAATCATAATCTTAAATATCCAAAAATTGTTCTAAAGCTTCAATACCATTAGGCACATTTGCATTATGTTGAATGTATTCGTTTTTAGACACATACTTAGAAAGGGCGTCATTATTTTTATTCTGAAAAACATCTACAAGAAAACTTCTTATACATGCTTTGTTAATCTCGGTTTTGTCAAAATCCTTTAAAACGAATTCACCTAAAATCATATCATTACCCGATACTGTTTCATTTGCCTCTTTATAAGCTGCGATAACATCCCAATGTTCTACTATTTTATTGTTTTCATCGGCGTCAAACATGTCTGTGGTTACCCACTCTGCTTTATTATTGTCAATATTTTGATACACATGAACGAACACAAATCTACCATCTTCAATGGCTCTAATTACTCTAATGTCTCATGTATTTGTGCGTGCTAAGAACCATTTAAAGAAGGTGATAAACCCATCTGCTCCGTCTGCTACTCCTGTACTGTGCTGGGTATAACGGTCTCCTGTATAATCTTTTACAACTTCTATTTTTCCATCGCGAATACCTTTTAAATAAAGGTTCTTAGCATTTTCTAATTTTCGCCCCATATCTTACTTTTTAAAGGCGTTCAACCTTTGATAATTATCATACAATCGTTTACATCAAATATAGTAGTTAAAATTCAAAGGCGCTTTACAAACATATCTCAATGGTTCAATTCAAATTAAATGGTAATTGGAAGTGGAAAAACTACCTCAAAG
Source organism: uncultured Flavobacteriaceae bacterium (assembly GCA_938010765.1). Taxonomy (GTDB): domain Bacteria; phylum Bacteroidota; class Bacteroidia; order Flavobacteriales; family Flavobacteriaceae; genus Pelagihabitans. Next base: position 11,309 of record CALLVX010000186.1, read on the forward strand.
ATCCACCGCTTTAAAGCGTCATTTACTTTTACAAATTACTCTTTTTAGAAGAGTCTCGTTTGTAGTTTCTTTTAGTAATCTCGTAAATTAACCTTGATATGAAACTAATTATATATTAGTAATCTAGATTTAATTCGGGAATCAAACTCGCAGCCTCTTTCATTTTTTCATCAATAATCTTGGCATAGATTTCTGTGGTTCGGATTTCCCTGTGACCTAAGCGTTTTGAAACAGTATAAATATCTGCACCGTTCTCAAGTAGGAGTACCGCATTCGTATGTCTTGCACTATGAAAAGTGATATGTTTAGTTATTCCCGCCTTCATGCACCATCTGAGGATTTCGGTGTTGTAAACGGCACCATATTTTAAACCTCTAAAAACTCTATCACTTTCGTTTGTCCGCTTTCCTAGTAGTTTTCTTGATTGCTCTGAAACGTAAAGATATTCAAGTCCGTCTGTTTTCTTCTGTCTAAAAATAATTCTAGACCCCGTATCTTCATCGCGAACCTTCGACCATTTTAATTTATCAATATCGCTCCATCGTAACCCAGTAAGACAGCTAAAAATGAAAGCATTCTTAAGTACAGGATACTTACATTCGGCTTGTGTCATTGCCTGTAATTCGGAATAAGTAAGGTATTCCCTTGTAGATTCTCCCTGTTCAAAACCTTTAACTGATCGCAGTACATTTTCTTCCAAATAATTTTCGGTATAGGCTTCCCGTAAGGCTGCTTTAAATTTATTGAAATAGGTGTATTTAGAATTTTGGGATAGGGGAGTACCACTCTTGGTTTTGGCTTTGGTGTTCAGATATCGCTTAAACCCTTTGACAAATTCGGTATCAATATCCTTTAGCTGTTTATGTGGAGAGCAATATCTTTCGATATGTTTTAAAGCTGCATTCCAATTCCCGTAATTCGCTTTGGTTTCAAAGCGGTCTTCTTTAAGCTGCTCATAGTACTCTAAAAAGGTTACTTGACCTTTTTTATCATTCCTTAATTTGAACTTACCTTGATAGAATTCTGCTTGACGTATGGCAAGAATCTTATCTGCCAATTCATAGATTTCTTTGTTCTTCTTCTTTTCCTCAGATGTGTTAGGGTTTTCTAAAGGATAAAGCTTTAAGTATTCAAACTCACGGTCATATTTATTTACACCATTTTTATCAATGTGATGTCCTTTATAAAATTCAATAAATAAACTAAGCTTTCCGTTTTTAATCTTTTTGCTCTTGAGGTTTATTTTCATATCCGAGGTGAAATTTTTTCACCTTGACTATTAAAAATTATTCTGAGGTGAAAATTAGGTGAAATAAATTTATGAAGATAGGAGATAAAAAGAAAGAGAAAAGAAAAATACTTTTCAACAACTTATTGATTTACAGCTATATGAATCCAAATAGAATCATATGAGACCAAATGAAATACTTATTTACTTCCCGATACAAAAATTAGCAAATATATTCCCAAGCAAATCATCGGAGGTAATTTCCCCAGTAATTTCCCCGAAATGGAAGAGGGCCTGTCGAATGTCGATTGCTAGTAGATCACCGGAAATTCCTTGGGCGAGCCCGGCCTGTACGCTGTCAATTTCTTCCAATGCCTTTAGTAAAGCATCGTAATGTCTAGAATTGGTTACAATGGTTTCATTATTGTTGAGTGCGCCCGTATTGACCAGTTCCAAGAAACGAGTGGTTAAGTCATCAATGCCCGCTTTATCCTTAGCAGAGAGCACGAGTACTTCGGGTAGCTGAGTGCGGATCATTTCCAGGTCAGTTTCCGTAAGTAGGTCGATCTTATTTACAACGGTCAAAATCGTTTTTTCGGGATACTTTTTGCCTGTTTTTTCAATTGTAGTAACGAACGTCGCTTGATTTGCCAAGAATTGAGGTCCTGCGACCAAATAAACCACAATCTGGGCTTTTTCGACCATTTCGTACGTGCGCTTGATCCCCATATTCTCGACCACATCTTCGGTATCACGTATGCCCGCTGTGTCAATAAATCGAAAACCGATACCTCCAATACTTATTTCATCTTCTACCGTATCCCTAGTAGTACCTGCAATTTCTGATACCAAGGCTCTTTCCTCGTTCAACAGTGCATTCAATAAGGTTGACTTCCCCACATTCGGTTCCCCTACAATTGCGACCGGAATACCGTTTTTGAGTACGTTACCCACTGCAAATGAATCTATTAAACGCTTTAATACTTTTTGAATAGTATCTAGAAGTTCCTTAAACTGATTGCGATCGGCAAACTCGACATCTTCCTCTGAAAAATCGAGCTCTAGTTCTATCAAGGAAGCAAAATTCAAGAGTTCTTGGCGTAATTTTTTGATTTCGTTGCTAAAACCGCCCCGCATTTGCTGCATGGCAATGTGATGACTTGCTTTCGTATCTGAAGCTATAAGGTCGGCTACGGCCTCTGCCTGACTCAAATCGAGTTTTCCGTTAAGAAAGGCCCTGAGGGTAAATTCCCCGGCGTCTGCGGCCCTGCAACCGTTCCTCAAGAATAGTTGTATGATTTCTTGTTGTATATAACGCGAACCGTGGCACGAAATTTCGACTACATCTTCTCCCGTATAGGAGTTGGGGCCTTTAAAAACAGAAAGCAACACCTCGTCTAGTTCCCGATGATCATCTACAATATGCCCTAAGTGAATGGTATGGGTTTTTTGAAGAAGTAGGTCCTTACCACGAATCGATTTAAAGAAAGGGGCGCTAAGACGAATCACATCCTTTCCTGAGATACGAATAACGGCAATGGCCCCAGCACCTGAAGGAGTTGCCAATGCAATAATAGGTTCGTTCGAGAGCATCCGTCTAAATTTATTTGCAAAAATAGCCAAAAAGCCCCTTTATTGGGCAATGGATGGCACGCTTCTTGATTTCTGATGGGCATTCGATATAATTGTTATATCCTTCTAAATAGATATAAAATCTACATAATTTCATATCTTCGAGTAAACACATTAACCATTAAAATTGAAAATAATGAAACGAAGTATTACCGTATTAGCACTATTTCTAGTCTTTAGTTTTGTAGCCAGTGCACAGGAAACCGAACAGGTGAAAGATTCTGTGACTGTCGTAGAAGAAATCTATGATCAAGATGCATTGGCATTAAAGGAGGAGAAAAAGAAGCAGAAGGCAATTGCCAAAAATGAGAAAGAGCTGAAAAAAGCCCAAAAAGACCAGAAAAAAGCTGAAAAAGAAGCAAAGAAGGCCGCAAAACTTGCAAAAGCAATCAATTTGAGAAGAAGAGCAATTGATAAGTCCGAAATAAAAATAACCAAGTTGCAGAGTAAAGTGGCCAAAGGAAAGAGCAGGGGCAAACTATCTCCCGTAAAGGAAATGGAGATGAACAATAAAATCAACAAGTTGCGGGTCAACATTGCAAAAGACAAGGAAAAACTGGCCAAGTTAGAGCGAAAGCAATAATTTTTTGGGCGATTGATCGTAACAAATGGGTTAAAATTGCGTCCCATAGATGTAATCCCGAAAAACTAGCAAAGAAATGGAACTCATCAATCAAAAATCAGCATTAAGAACCGATAATCAATTATTGGTCCTTGCACACCTGTCTCAATTATTAACATATGTGACCGGATTCGGAGGCCTAATCGTTCCCTTGTTCATCTGGTTGACCTCAAAAGACTCCGTCAGCAAAATGGACGAACATGGGAAAGCCATCGTAAACTTTCAATTAAGTATGCTCCTGTTTACAATTCTAAGTATTCCGGCAATCTTGTTGTTAGGCCTAGGTATATTGAGTCTGATCTTTATTGGAATAATCGCCTTTGTTTTACCGATTGCGAACGCTGTTAAAGCAAGTAACGGTGAAGGTCCAAGCTATTTTATGACAATCCGATTTATTTCATAAGCAGAATAATCTAATAGAATAAAAAGCCCTGATAGCGAAAAGTTATCAGGGCTTTTATAGTATACTATGTTAGCTATTTTTAGCTATTCAGCATTACTGGCATTACCAGCATCGTCACATGTTCGCCTTCGTCCAGCCCATCGACCGGGGTTAAAATACCCGCTCTGTTGGGAAGGCTCATCTCTAATGAAACCTCGTCCGAACCTAGATTGTTCAACATCTCGGTCAAGAAACGGGAGTTAAAACCTATTTGCATATCATCCCCTTGATAGGCACAGGTAAGCCGCTCTTCGGCCTTATTGCTGTAATCTATATCTTCTGCCGAAATATTTAATTCGGCCCCAGCTATTTTCAACCGTATTTGGTGCGTTGTCTTGTTTGAAAAGATAGAAACCCTACGTACAGAGCTCAAAAACTGATTTCTTGAAATGGTTAGCCTATTGGGATTCTCTTTCGGGATAACTGCTTCGTAGTTCGGGTATTTCCCATCGATCAAGCGGCAAATCAGTTCAGTATCCTCAAAGCTGAATTTAGCATTGCTATCATTGTATTCGATTGTTACATCCGATTCGCTTCCCGCGAGGATTCCCTTTAACAAAGTAAGAGGCTTTTTAGGCATAATGAATTCCGCTACCTGCGATGCACGTACATCAGCTCGTTGGTATTTTACCAATTTATGGGCATCGGTCGCTACGAAGGTTAAATTTTCAGGGGAAAACTGAAAAAAGACACCGCTCATTACAGGTCTTAAATCATCGTTACCAGCGGCGAAAATTGTTTTGTTAATGGCAGTTGCCAAGATATCTCCCAAGATCGTGGTAGCACTGGGATTCGCTAATTCGACCGCTTTTGGAAATTCTGCACCATCGGCATAGGCCAAGGCGTATTTACCGTGGTTAGAGCTTATTTCTACCGTATTGTTGTCTTCAACAACAAAAGTCAAAGGCTGCTCAGGAAAGGTTTTCAGTGTTTCCAACAAAAGCCGAGCGGGTACCGCAATGACTCCTTCATTGTCCGAATCAACATTCAGTATCGAACTCATCGTAGTTTCCAGGTCGGATGCGGATACGGTCAGTTTATTTTTATTTAAATCGAATAAAAAATTATCCAGAATGGGAAGGGTGTTACTATTATTGATAACACCGCCTAAAACCTGTAGTTGCTTTAGAAGATACGTGCTGGATACAATGAATTTCATGTGCTAGTTTTTTAAGTGGGTACTTGCCAAGAGACTGGTTGAAAATATGTAATTCAGACCAATTTCAAGACAAACAAAGATATTTGAATTGTGGTTTTTATCGAAACAAACTTATTAACAGCTATACACCATATTTCCGCTTTCTAAAATAGTTGAAACCTAGGCCAAAAATGACCGTTAAGACCACTGGCAACGCGATATTTAGGAGTTGCCAATTCGTTTTTTGCGCTTCAATTTTTGTGCTGTCCAAGAAAGGAATGGCTACTTTTTTATTTCGAATGTTTATAAGTCCGTTATCATCGAGCATATAATTGAAGGAATTGACCAAAAATTCCTTGTTGCCGTAATAGTTGCTTGTCCATTTGTCATACCCTAATTCAAGAGGACGCCCATTGCGAAGTTGATTTTTGATTACATCGCCATCCGATACGACCAACATTTTGCCCGGCTTCCCTTCTAAGAGGTCTTTTTTAAGTTTGATGGGTTTGATCCGATTGCTAAAGGTAGATTTAAAATTGCCCTCTACCAACACGGCAACAGGTTTGTTGCCATTGTTGAACCGTTCTTTGTTTGGGGGCGTATTGAGTGCATTGAAACTAACTTGCCTTGGAGTAATATCTGTTTTTGATAATGGTGAACTCTTAAACACTATTGTTTTTCGATAGTCATTGGGCAACGTATCTATTGAATTGGCGAATTGCAGCCGTAGTGCTTCCAGATTATTATTGATGGGATGATCGTTTTCTGAACGGATCATCGGGTTGTACAACCAAGGAACAGGCTCGTATTGAGAAGCATTTCCCTCACCGGTGGCCAGCACGATCTGGGTAAAATACATATCGTTCACTAGATCGGGGTTGATACGTACTCCAAAATTAAAAAAGAAGTCCTTTAAGTTAAGGTCGCGAGGAAGGGCCATGGCACTTCCTTTTTCATTAAAAAGACTATCGATCTCCACGGCTACCTGATCGATCAACCAAATAGATTTACCACCGTTCATTACAAATTGATCTAGTACATACTTTTCAGTATCGGAAAAAGCCTCCGTAGGTTTTGCAATTAATGCAAGGTCATATTCGTTGAGCCTGTCTAAGGTACTTTGCGGACTAGTACTTACAGAGTCTAACGTAATAGCACCGATATTGTAGTAATCACGAATGGTGGTCAAAAAATCGGCCAGATAAATATCATCTAGCTCCCCATTACCTTTGATAACGGCAATCCGCTTTTTTTCCTGGATCGTACTTTTAGCGAAGGCATCGGCAAAGGCATATTCCAAATGCTGTACCGAGTTGTTTACGCGTTCTTCAGTGGTAGCCCCTTGTTTGTTTTTAAGAAGATTTACGCGCACTGTTTTATTATTGTAATTCACCATTGCCCAAGGGAAAATGATTTCCTGGGAGACCTTACTATTGTCGTTTACGGTAACTCGTGTTGGTACCAAACCAAGTGCCTGCAGTTCGGCTACGGTGGCATCTACTTGCTCAACACCTTCCAAGGGGTCTACGAAGCTAAATTTCACATTATTGTTTTCAGCGGCAAATTCCGATAGTAATTGCTTTACTTCGTTTTTAAGCTTGATAAATTCAGGAGGTAGGTTCCCATCTAACAGCACATCAACGATTACGGGACTCTCGAAATTGGAAACCGAACCGAGCGCTGCCTCAGAAAGCGTATAGCGCTTATCTTCCGTAAGGTCGAACCGGGTATACACATAATTGGAGACAATATTGGTTATTATTAATAGCAGCAAGCCCTTGGCAATGCGGAGTAGTTTCTTTTTCATTACCGTGTCGCGGTTTTAAGTTGAACAACGGTTAGGAACAAGAAGAAAGCGGTGAGCGACCCGAAATAGATCAGATCCCGGGTGTCTAAAACACCCCTGGCGATACTCTCAAAATGCGATAGCATGCCCAATTCCTTTACAAAAACAGCCGTGGCACCCTCTGGGAACAACGAGGATAATCCTTCAAAACCATAGTACAGAAGAAAGCAACCTAGAATTGCGAATAGGAAGGCAACGATTTGATTTTCTGAAAGTGTTGACGTGTACAGGCCGATGGCGGTGTAACATCCGATTAGAAAAAAAGTACCAAAATACGAACCGATGACGAGCCCCATATCCAAATTGCCTACCGTGGTACCCAATTGAGAAACGCTGTAAACATATAATAAGGTCGGAGCAAGGGCAAGCAATGCTAACACTAAGGTTCCGGCAAATTTGCCCAATACCGTTTGCCAAATGCCAATGGGTTTTATAAATAACAATTCGAGCGTTCCAAGCTTTTTTTCTTCTGAAAAACTTTTCATGGTAATGGCCGGAATCAATAACAAGAAAACCCAGGGAGCTAAAAGGAAAAAGTTCCTCAAATCTGCAAAGCCATAGTCAAAAATATTAAAGGGACCTTTAAATACCCATAGGAACAAGCCATTGAGCGCCAAGAATAGGCCAATTACCAAATACCCTATCGGGGAGGTAAAGAACGATTGTATTTCGCGTTTAAAAATGGCTAGCATTTTCCGTTCAATTTAAGGTTTCAATTTTGTCAACACTCCAAGCTTCGGGTTTTGACTCGAACAAGCTTTTGGTTTGAGTCCATACCGATTTGAAAAAATCCGATTCCCGATAACGCTCTAAACTTTCTTCCTTTTCCCAATAACTATAGGTAAAGAAAATTGTAGGATCACCCTTGTCTTGATATAATTCTAGAAAAAGACAACCATCAAAGGCACGAATATCGTGTTTGTTCTGCTCAAAAATCCGCTCAAAACTAGCGATATTTTCTTTCTTGAAAGTCATTTTTACAATTCGTACAAACATCTAAAGGAAGTTTATGGTAATGGTATCCCTGTAATCGAGGCCCAATAGGGTCGAAGCTCCCCCCACCGTATTGAGATCACTTTTGTAAATGGCCAGTTCAATATAACTCGAAGAATTGAAAAGTGCTAACAAATCTCCAGCCCCTCTGCGATTGCCCTTCTCCAAGTTAAAATTAATGATATCGCTATAGCGATGGTGTATTTGTTTTATTTTGGTGGTGCGGGCATTTAATTCAAAATCCCTTCCTTTTCTGTAGGCATCGAAGAAATTTCTGTGAATATTGGTAACTACATTTCCGTAATTGTCGATATAGACAACACTGCCCACTATTTTGTTCCCACTGTCGGTAACACTAGGGCTGTATTCTTTCAATTCTCGAAGTTCGTCAAATGTCTTTCCGACAACGTCTAATGTGCCGCCCCTTGCAATGTGGCAGGCTACTTTTACGAAGACATCCATCACGGGAAAAGATCCGGTATCGGGGTTGGGAATGTTTATCTGTACTACTTTTTCAGCATTTATTTCAGAAGTTATCAAGCTAATTACCCCCGTATTGGCGGTTATAAAATAATGGCCGTCTACCAAGATGGCTATATGTTGGTTCTCAGGAGTAGGTTCTGCATCAACACCCACGATATGAATGGTACCTTCGGGAAAGCTTTTATAGGCGTTTTTAAGAATGTAAGCACATTCGTGAATATTGAACGGACTTATTCCATGCGAAATATCAACAATTTTGGCGTCGGATAGTTCTTTGTAAATACTCCCCTTTAAAGCACCTACGAAATGGTCTTTAAGTCCAAAATCTGTAGTTAAAGTAATGATTGCCATGCAGCAATGTTGATATGTTTTGGATTAGTAAACTGATTTTTTACTTAAGTTTGTCTGGCGTAATTGCTGGTAAAATTATAACAAAAAAACAGCCTTCGGAAATTTATCTTTGGGCTTCAACATTAAAAAGACCCATATTCTTTGAACGAACTTATTTTAGAGCTTACCGATATTAGTCCCAGAGATTTTTTTGGACAGGGAAACGAAAACATCAACCTCCTTAAAAAGTACTTTCCAAAATTAAAGATTGTAGCTCGTGGTAGCAAGATCAAAGTATATGGGGATGAAGAACTTTTAGAAGAATTTGAGCGCCGTTTTGATATGATTACCGCCCACTTCGCCAAATACAATAAAATTGATGAGAATGCGATCGAGCGGGTGCTGACCAGTAATGTATCTACCGATTATGAAGCACCGGCGAATAGTGGAGAGACCTTGGTGCATGGTGTGAATGGCAAGTTGATCAAGCCACAGACGGTGAACCAGCGCAAACTGGTCGATGCTGCTAAAAAAAATGATATGGTCTTCGCCATTGGGCCCGCAGGAACCGGGAAAACGTATACAGGTGTCGCTTTGGCCGTGAAAGCATTGAAAGAGAAGCAGGTGAAGCGTATTGTCCTTACCCGCCCCGCGGTAGAGGCTGGCGAAAACCTCGGATTTTTGCCGGGAGATTTAAAGGAAAAGTTAGATCCGTATATGCAACCGCTGTACGATGCATTACGGGATATGATTCCGGGAGAAAAGTTGACCCACTTCATAGAAAACGGAACCATACAGATTGCACCATTGGCATTTATGCGGGGACGAACCTTGGATCATGCTTTTGTAATTCTCGATGAGGCACAAAATACCACCCATGCCCAAATGAAAATGTTCTTGACCCGAATGGGGAAGAGTGCTAAATTTATCATTACGGGCGACCCTGGGCAGATAGATTTGCCCAGAAGGGTTATTTCTGGTTTGAAAGAGGCACTATTGGTACTTAAGAATATAGACGGCATCGAAATCGTTTATTTAGACGATAAAGATGTTATTCGCCATAAGTTGGTGAAAAAAGTGATTGACGCTTATAAGAACATTGAACATCAGAATTAATCGTGCTATTTAATTACGGGTCGAAACGATTAGAAACCAGAAATCCAATATGAGTAATACCATTACCGATACCAATTTCAATTTTCCGGGACAACAAAGCATCTATAAAGGCAAAGTTCGCGAAGTCTACACCTTGGATAACGATGTTTTGGTGATGGTGGCCACAGATCGTTTATCGGCTTTTGATGTGGTGATGCCCAAGGGAATACCCTATAAAGGGCAAATATTAAACCAGATAGCCACTAAGATGATGGCGGCCACTCAAGATATTGTTCCCAATTGGCTCATGGCCACCCCTGATCCTAATGTAGCTGTGGGGCATGCCTGTATTCCTTTTAAAGTAGAAATGGTAATTCGGGGGTATATGTCGGGGCATGCGGCTAGAGAGTACAAAGCCGGGAAACGTGTCTTATGCGGTGTACCAATGCCAGAGGGGATGAAAGAAAACGATGCCTTTCCCGAACCCATCATTACCCCGGCCACAAAGGCCGAAAAGGGAGATCATGACGAGGATATTTCGCGAGAAGCGCTATTACAAAGGGGAATCGTTTCCCAGGCCGACTATGAGGTGTTAGAGAACTATACAAGCACTTTGTTCAAAAGAGGATCAGAAATTGCGGCAGATAGAGGCCTTATCTTGGTCGATACCAAATATGAATTTGGCAAAACCAAGGAAGGGGAAATTGTCCTCATCGATGAAATTCATACACCTGATTCATCGCGGTACTTTTATGCAGATGGTTATGAAGAACGGCAGAAGCAGGGCGAAGCTCAAAAACAACTTTCAAAAGAATTTGTAAGGCAGTGGTTGATCGGGAATGGTTTCCAAGGCTTGGAAGGGCAAACAGTACCTGAAATGGGCGATACCTATATACAAACGGTTTCTGAACGCTATATTGAACTCTATGAGAACATCACTGGGGAGCCCTTTGTAAAGGCCGATATTGATGCTATTCAAACTCGTATTGAAGCGAATGTACTTGACTATCTTCAAACCTAGTATTTTAGCTTAAGAGCTGTTGCAGCTCCTCTAATTTGCTTATACATCACTTATTTTAGCATTTTTAGACCCTAGACTACCTTACAGGGAAAGCATGGTCATCGAATTTGTTCGAGCTTTTCAATACCTATTCTATAGATATTGCCGAAGCCGTTTTGTTCCTTGTCTGCAAACTGTTTAATATCTTCGATTTGAATACTCTGCTTGGGGTCGAATTCTACCCTTTCACTCGTAAAATAGAAATTACCCCTTTTGAAGTCTATAAAGGGACAATAGTCTAATTTATCTGAATTAATCTTCTCGCCCAAATTTTTTGCAGGAGACCAATTTCCATTTAAGTCTTTTCTACTGATATACAGATCTCCGCCTCCTAAATCGTCTTTTCTTCCGAAAGAACTAAAAATAAGCAGATTTTCGTCTGGACTTACATACGCATTAAATTCGTATTGTTTTGAATTGATAGCAGTATCGAGCACTTTCGGGTTTTGATAATGCCCTTGCTTTTTTCGAGAAACAAAAATATCTTCCAATCCCACTCCCTTTTTTTTGGTAGCAGTAAAATACAGATTACCGTTGGAACTTAGGGATGGGTAAAATTCGTCTCCTTTTGTATTGATGATACTATCAAGTGGTACGGGATCACTCCAATCATTCGCCTTTTTTCTTGCGTGCCAAATATTATAATCAGTGCGGCTCTCATCGCCAAATATGGGTCTGTTAGATGCGAAATATAACGCTGACCCATCTGGCGTCACAAAGGGTTCAATATCTTGGTATGTGCCTGAAATAGGTAAAATGGTAGGGCCAATCCATTTATCGCCCGACTTCTTCATATGTACTAGGCACCTTTTTTGTTGTTTGTAATCTCCTAAGGTGTATATGATTTCTTTGCCATCGGGAGAAATTGCCAAATCCCTTTCATACAGTTTTGTACTGATACTTCCTTTTCCAAAAATTTCAAGGGCTTGTGGAGTACTTTTTATCGCAATCGGTCGGATCGTTTCTTTTTTACATCCAATAGCTGTCAATAGCGCTATAAAAATTAAAATTTGCTTGCTCATTTTGTTTTGGAATACCGTTTGATCCCCACGAATTTTGATGATTATCATTGTTTTGATGTGACTACGAAGAAATGTTAGTTACGATTGTTTAGTATGTAAATAAGTTTCAAAGTTTGTATGCCCCTCTCTGGTGGCGATAGAAAGTGGTGTGTCCCCATTGTCCATTTTTTGGGAACTATCGGCCCCGTTTTCGACCAAGAGTTGGGTCAACTCTAAATTCCCGTTATGCACGGCCGAATGCAATGCTGTTACATTTTGCATCTGCACGGCGTTTACATCAGCTCCTTTCTCGATCAAGATGGTACACAAGGTATAGTTTTCTTTTGCAACTGCCGAGTGAAGTGCCGTTACTTTTGAAGGATTTGTGGCTGCCATATTAGGATCTGCACCATTTTCAAGTAAGATAGTTGCGATATCGTTTCGATTAAAAAATGCCGCTAACGACAAGGGACTAAAACCATCTTTTGAATGTGTATTCACCAAGGTCGCGGTAGCTTCTTTTACTACAAACTCAATATTACCGCAAACGATCGCTTCATGAAAGGTGAGGGTTTCTTTTAGGTCGACCGCATATTTCAAAACTTTTTCGAGCCCGCCATAGGCTATCAACATTAAACCGGAACTTCCGTTTTCATCTTCGGAGCTTAGTATTTGTGAATTTTCCGTTAGCAATGAAATTGCTTTCTCATCGTCTTTGTTTTGAAGATGGGTTTTTAACAATGCGATCATGTCATTTGTTTTGAGTTACAACCTACTAATTTACCGAAATTTTGTTTATATATGAGGCACTTTTAATGACCTTACAAGGCCGCTTTTTATGTCTTTTTACGTTTTAAAGCTAGCTTTCCGCCCCAGCCATGCCATGGGAACATAGGCACAGCTCAAATCCAATAGCGTAAACCAAGTAGGGGAATCCATTTTGATATCTAAAGGTAGTTTGATACATTAGAAGAACCCCTAAAAGAAGCCATTAATTTCGCGGCAGCGGCAGCGACCATTTCTGTTACTAGGGAAGGCGCACAACCTTCGATCCCTACCCGTATCGAAATAGATGTCTTTTTAAATGCACAAAATGATAATTGATATGAAGAATTCCATTCGAATTGTAATCGTACTCTATTTGATAATGTCCTCATGTAAAGACACCCAAAAGAGCCAAGAAAAGGAAACTATAAATCTTTTGCAAGATTCTGGCCTTACCTACAAGGCCTATACCCCGAAGCCAACGGATCGTATTATTTCTCGTTCCGACTATGCCGATAAGTTATATGGTTTTTGGCTGGCGCAATGTATTGCTAACTGGACGGGGTTGGTAACCGAAATGGATAAAATCGGAAATATTGGTGAAACAAAGACTGGCGATTTTTATACCCGGGACGATTGGGGAGCCCCGGACCTTCCGAACATTTGGTCTGGGGATCAACCAAGCGATCTGTCGAAAACCATCGATTTTGTTTTCCGGGGAGAAGATGAAATTTGGGGCGCTGATGACGATACCGACGTTGAATACATGTACCAGCATTTATTGTACACCAACAAAACTTCTATGCTTATAGGAGAGCAAGTCCGCGATGGGTGGTTGAAACACATGAGGCATGAAGAAGAGAACTACCTATGGGTAGCCAATCAAAGGGCCTTGGAATTAATGTTGGCAGGCACCGTACCACCTGCAACAAGTGACCCTGAAATTTCCAAGGATACCATTTATGACAATTATCATGAAATGATCGATGCCCAGCTGACCACCGAGGTTTTTGGATTTTTTGCCCCCGCGCGTCCAGAAATTGCCCTGAAAATGGCAAAATTGCCCATACAGACCACGGCTAGGGAAAATGCCCAGTGGATATCGGAATTCTACGTTATCATGTATTCGTTGGCATCATATGTCGACCAAGGCCTTTCAAAGAAAGAACAGACGCAATGGATGGCGACCGAGGCCCGAAAAAGACTTCCAGAACATTCTTATGCCGCGAAAATGTACGACTTTGTGAAAAGCAGGTATACTGCGGAAATTTCATGGGAACAAGCGCGCGATGAGGTGTATAATCGCTATCAAGTTAACCAAGAAGATGGCTATACGATTACTTCAAAAAATATATTTTGCAACGGATGTTTTGTTGGGGGGATCAATTTCGCGGCAAGTATTGTGAGTCTTTTATATGGGGAGGGCGACTTAAAAGAGACTATTAAAATTGGCGCCTTGTCTGGCTGGGATTCTGACAATCCCACGGCCACATGGGGCGGTCTTTTGGGCTTTATGTATGGCAGGAAAGGGGTAGAAAGTACCTTTGGCCGTACTTTTTCAGAAAAATTCAATATCCATAGAACGCGGGTCAATTTTCCAAATGATGGGATGGATGATTTTATTAACATGGCCAAAATCGGAGTGTATATTGTTGACCGGGTCGTTCAAGAACAAATGAATGGCGGTGTTGATCTTGAGAAAGATGTATGGTACATTCCTTCAGTAGCTGTTAACATACAAGTGGGAAATTAAATTTGGACTACCATTTTTTATCATAAGAATCACAATTTGAGACATAAGAAGAGAAGAATCTTAATTTGTATTCCAACGAAATACTATGGCAAATCTCTTGTTTATTAATTGACCAGCTGTATGGTCTCTGGTTTGCAAAAAAAAATGATTGATTTTAGCTGTAGTTTAGCTGATTTTATCATAAAATGCCATTAAACCTTTTTAAAAGACGATCTTAAACTAAGAAGGCTTTTTAAGCCTTAAAAGAGCCATTCTAAGAGCAGCAGATACAGGTGTGGCATTATTCTTTTTTGAAGGGTATTGTTGGTAGAGAAGCAGAGTGAAAACATTAAATAGAGAACTTGGGTTAATCCTCTGAACTATAAGCCCTAAGGTAGTGTTAAACTCTCTTTGAAGATGTAATGTTTTAGTTATTTTTGCGTCTTATAGCGAGTGTACATAAGGGTGCTTATTGTGCCCATCACGACAGATGAATTAAAGAGATAAGAAATGAAACATACAAAGCAAAAACAAAAAGAAGTCGGAGCTATGATTGACAAGCCATTATCACGTCATGATAGCTGGAGAAATCACCGAAGACATACTGCCTTAAAACACATACGTTTTTCCTAAGGGCTTAGCATTTTTTTTTGATATTAAAGAGGGCTTTTGGCCCTCTTTTTTTTGACTTGTTTCGTAATTAAAATAGGCAAATTTGTACCTATGAACGTTTGTTTTTGTGACGAATTAAGTCTAGGTATCCTGCGCTATTGATAAGATGACGTTTCCTTTTTTTCGCTTGGTTTCAACATATCTATGAGCCTCGGCTGTTTGCTCTAACAGATAATATCTATCTATAACCGGTATTATTTCTCCTGTCTCAACTAACTCTTTTACAACCTTAAGATCTCTCTTAATCAACATGGTGGGCCTTGTATACGTAGTAGTGAGAATAGCCTTTTTTTGGCTAAACAACGAAGTCCAGAACATGTGAAAAACAGTAGATAAGCCGGCGGCATCAAGATATATTCCTTTTGACCTCAATGAATTTTTACAACCTAAAAACGAGCGTTTACCTAAGGTGTCAAAAATAATGTCGTAGGTCATACCATTTTGGGTGAAATCTTCCTTGGTATAATCAATGACCTTATCTGCTCCTAGCGATTTTACCATTTCGATATTCCCCGTGCTACATATACCGGTAACTTCTGCACCAAGATATTTCGCAACCTGTATTGATGCGCTACCTACTGATCCAGAAGCACCATAGATGAGGACTTTTTGCCCGGGCTGAACTTTACCTTTATTTCCAAGAAAAAACAATGCAGTTAAACCACCTTCAATGACTGCTACAGATTCCCCAAAGGTCGTATTGCTTGGTTTTTTGATGATAGCTGCATTCTCTGACAGACAGACATACTCGGCATTTGCACCAAGGGTCATACCTGTGAGTCCGAAAACCTGTTGCCCTTTTTTAAATAATTTTACATGTGTACCAATGGCTTCAATTTCTCCTGCTAGTTCCATCCCCGGAATAGTATTTTTGGGTTTAGCGAGACCACCGAACAATCTGGTAAACATTGGCTTCCCAGTTCTGCTAATAAGCCCTGCCGTAGTGACGGCCGCTGCATGAATCTTTATTAGTATTTCATTCGCTTTTGGAACAGGTTTTTCTACTTCCTGAATTTCCAAAACGTCGGGCTCACCATATTTTGTGCATATTATCGCTTTCATAGTTGGTTTTGGACCTTTACTTGATTGTGTTAAATGCTAAGCATAACAATTGAATATATTTGAACCATGAATAATAAAGAACAAGTTTTGCTTTTTGGCACATGCGTAGCGATATCTTTTTGCCGGCAGGCGGCTAAGCCCGATTCCCGTTTTGTTTATTGGAGGTTGTGGTTTTTATTCCCAGAACGTTTTATTCAACTTTGAATTTTGGTACGAAATAATTCAGATAAAAAATCATTCCTATATATGTCAGTATTAAAGTAGGGACATTCGAATTGAACCCTAAGTCAAATTCGGGTATATCAAGTAATTGTCTAAAGGAAGTCGTTGCTATTGTTAACATAAAAACAATGCCAAACACGAACAACCCAATAATTGAAGTTTTGTTTTTGGACTTACGTTGAACCCCGTTTTCAGCTTCTTTTTTGAAAAAATACCATAGGATAAGAATACAGAAAACGGCTTCTATAGCTATTGCCAGATAAATATTTGAGGCATACAGTCCAAGTGCTACATCTTGAGTTTCCGCTCCAAAAATGTGATGTGGATGACCTGAGAAGAAATCTAATGCAAAGTGGCCAGCGACTACAGCAGCCCCCACCAATCCGATTTTGGTGCTCTTAAATAAAACTTTCCCTATGAGAAAAATAATAACCAACTACAACATTTGTGGAAGCAGGTCGTGACTATAAAGCATATCAACGGTCATATTACTTAAAGTAGTGTCTAGCACATCACTAGGCCCTGTATATTCCAAGCCCAATAAATGAAATGTAAACCACAATAAATCCTGTAACTGTGAAACAATTAAAATAGAGTAAACTCCCTTTGGGAAATTTTTGGTTTGCGATTAAAGCGGTAGTATAATGTCCTGCTAGCATAGTATAAACTCCCTATCATTTTTGTGTGCAAGTTAACAGGATTATTCACATAGATAGGTCTGAATGTTTTACCCTAACATGATGCATTATATCCTTTGCGAATAAGCTAAACACCGAATGTTTAGATAGGTCTATATGCCGATCCCACACCATTTCAACAAGGTCCTCCCAAAGAGAATCAACTACATTAATTAAATATCATCTATTTAAAAATTTGTGCCGCGTACTTATTTTTTAAATTTCATTGGGGGAGAATACGCATTTCGGATACATTGATATAAGATCTATAGTATATATAAAATCTATGCTGAAAATGCCAACCCTATGAATTCTCGACGCTATGTTGTCCTATATTCTGTTACACTACTGTTGAGTGCCTCATTGCTATTTGTAGTACAGCCGATGTTTTCAAAAATGATTCTACCACTTCTTGGTGGTACCCCGCAGGTTTGGAACACGGCGATGTTATTTTTTCAACTTTTACTACTGGGAGGTTATGCGTATGCACATATAACTACAAAATTCCTTGACATTCGCAAGCAAGGCATACTGCATATGTCCATATTACTGTTATTTTTTCTTGTCCTGCCAATAGTCATCCCAGACGGGTGGGTACCACCCATTGATAGAGATCCCACCTTGTGGCAACTTTCGTTGATGGCCATTACTATCGGCGGACCATTTTTTGTGCTTTCGGGAAGTGCACCAATGTTACAGCGATGGTTCTCCAATACCGACCATAAAGACGCGCACAATCCTTACTTTCTATATGGAGCGAGTAATTTGGGTTCTATGACAGCATTGCTTGCATATCCTGTGATTATTGAACCTTCTTTGACGCTCGGTCAACAATCACAGTACTGGATGTACGGCTATATATGCCTACTACTATTAGTTCTTCTTTGTGTTCGTTTGGCATGGAAGAAAAGTGTAAATACATCAAAGGAAAGATTAGACATAAAAATGAAAACCACCACCTGGGTACAAAGAGGTAAATGGCTTTTATTGGCTTTTATTCCCTCCTCTCTAATGCTCGGCGTAACTACCTACATCACCACCGATGTGGCTTCTGTGCCCTTGTTATGGATTATTCCCCTAGCGCTTTACGTCGCCACGTTCATTATAGTTTTCGCTCGTAGACCTTTGATTTCTGAAGAAAATGCAACAAACTTTTTTGCCTACCTATTGGTATTCATGTTGATTTATATGATGTTAGCAGGTTCAAATGGAATCATCTTTGTTCCCTTCCATTTAGTTTTGTTTTTTTTTGGTGCTCTTGTCTGTCACATGGCACTGTCTTCTTCAAGGCCAAATGCAGAAAACTTAACCGAATTTTATCTGATTATGTCAATGGGGGGGGCTTTGGGCGGTGTTTTCAATGCCTTGATTGCTCCCAATCTTTTTATAATACCGATAGAGTATGCCTTAGTACTGGGCGCAGCTGCTTGTATGCGTTTTGCGAATACAAAACAGGAGAAAGCGCATCCGCTTTACATCCTCGCAGGGCTAATGGTAGTTGGCGCCGTCACCTTGGGGATTAGGCTAGAGTCTATGCCTATCAAGATATTGTTGGTGCTTTCGGCCTTAGTGGGTTTAGCTGTATTACTGAATAAGCGATGGGTTTTTGGGGTAACCGTTACCGTAATCTTGCTTATAGCCCCACCGGGCGATATCTGGGACCATTTTTCCAGAGATATCGTTCATCATGATCGTAACTTCTTTGGTGTTATGCGAGTAATTGATATGGAGAATAATCTTAGAACTTTTGTTCATGGTACTACAATACACGGAACGCAGGCATTGGATAAGAAGCACGAGCATACTCCTTTGGCCTATTATTCGCATGCAAGCCCAATCGGCGATATGTTTGCCTTTGCCGATCAACAAGAGGGAATTCAAAAAGTAGCCGTTTTAGGGCTTGGAGTAGGCGTAACTGCTTGCTATTACAAAGGAGGCAGGAGCTTTGATTTCTTTGAAATCGACCCGGGCATTGTCGCTATTGCGGAAAACCCTGACTATTTTTCATTTTTATCTGGTTGTGGAAGCCCGTATACCATAGTCCAGGGAGATGCACGTTTAACATTGGCCCGTAAGGAGGATGCCAGCTATGATTTCATTTTGGGCGATGCGTATAGTTCGGACAATATCCCGATACATTTAATAACGCTCGAAGCAATTGAACTTTATCTGCAAAAACTTACACCAAATGGGATACTTGGGTTTAACATCTCGAACAAGTACCTAGATATTGAACCTATACTTGCTGAAATTTCAGATGAATTGAACCTTTCTGGGTATGCTAAAGTAACATGGGGCGGTAAAATCGAAGGTACTGAAATTCAATATAATGATACGCACGGCTTTGCTTTTGCAAGGAATAAACAACAAGAAAAGTTTTTGATAGAGAACGGTTGGTCACCGGCTAGAAAAAGAAATGGTGTTGGTGTATGGACAGATAGTTTCTCAAATATTATAGGTGTTATTGGCCCATTCACGGTAGGTAATCGCATGGAAGAACTCCGAGACAAAGAAAAGATGGGAAAAGAAGATTAATACGAATACCAATCGATTTATTTAAACATATATCGCTGTGAACAAAAAAGCCACCGCTTAGAGCAATGGCTTTTTAAACTATTTCAGGAAAACCTTATTCTTTAATTAATTGTTCAGAGCGATAAAACCTTCCGTTAATATAGGTTTTCATATAGTATAGGCCTGGTCTTAAATTTCGGAAACGAAGCTTCAACTGAGTGTTTCCGGCATGTACATACGCACGCTCTCTTTTTACCAACCGGCCGTAGCCATTGTAAATCAAGAAGCGTACTCTAGAATTTTGGGAAACCGTCAAATCAGCAATCACGTATGAAGTGAAGGGGTTCGGATAGGTTTCCAAGCTCACCGTATCGCCTTGTGTACCATCGCAGGCTCCTAGTGTACCGCCGTGGTATAAAAGATACCACGCAGCGCTTTCGGATACACAAATGGTTCTTCCTCTATGGCATACATGTACCTTGGTGCGTCTACCATGACCGCAACGCACATCGATTACTTCGACGGTCACCGCAGCTTCGGAAGTACAGCCATTGCTATCGGTTACCATTACGCTATAGGTTGTTGTTTCTTCAGGACATATATTCAAGGTATCCGAAGTTTCCCCAGTGCTCCATTCGTACGAGTAAGGGGCAAGGCCTCCTTGAATACTGCTTACGCCGATAGAGGTACATTCTTTAGGACTATAACCGAGGTAGACCTTGCTGTTTTCCGTTACATCTACAACAATGGCGCTTGGCTCGGTAATCGTTATAGTACCTTCCAATGTGGTGCCCAAGGCATCTGTAACGGTCAATGTATATGCTCCTTCAGTTAATTCTGTGGCCATTTCGGTCATTTGGCCATTGCTCCATATATACGTATAGGGAAGTACTCCTCCTGAAACAATCGCTTGTGCTGCACCGTCATTTTCGCCGTTACAACTAACATTGGCCGTAACCACGGTCTCCAGTTCCAAATCTTCCAAAATGAAACGCGCTGAAACAGGAAAGTGATCAGAGGCAGTGCTGGTGTAATCATTGTCGTAAAATTCATAGCCCACGCTAACAGTCTCTTCTATGTAGGTAGGGGATACTTCGTTCGATACAAGAATATGATCGATCATGTTTTCCCGAAAAGCAAAGGATCGAAAACCACCATCGCTTAACACTCTGCTTAGGATGTCATAATTCGTGGTGTCTGCAACATACACCTCATAAGAACTTATGGTCGATTCAATATCAGCGACTGTTTCATCTATATCATCATTGAAATCTCCCAAGAGAATTAAATTCGAATCGGAGAATTGTACATCCAAGCTGTCCTTCAACACTTCTACGTCGTATTTGCGCATGTCATAGCGCTCTTGCGGACTACTACCACTATTGGCCCGTGCATGCAGGGCAACCATGTCGAAACGTTTGCTAGCACCATCAACGGTAACGTCGACGGTCATTAAGAAGGGCAAACGCCCGCTAGCATAAAAGCGGGTTCTATCGGCAACGGGATAATCCGTTAAGGCCGAATCGTCCCCTCCGTTGTACAACGGGTGAATGCTTTCTAAAAGTGGGCGTGTTTCAACAATAGAAACCGTATTGGTATTATAAATGAAACCAACTTTTTGTTGCATGCCATCCGTAGCATCCGGTCTTGAGGTCGCAGGTGATAAAACGTATTCATACCCAGGTAGGGCGTTGATCATTTCTTCGAACAAGGGAACGTCTACAATCTCCTGTACGGCAAAAATATCGGCACCAATGGTTTCGAGTACCGTGCGTACACTATCCCTTTGAATCGCATCTGACATTGGGTTCCCGGCAGCCGGTGAGTTCGACTCTTCTCCAAACCACTCAATATTCCAGGTAACTACATCAAAAGTCTTGCCTTTGTCAATGTTTACAGTACTTCCAATCGGCACATAGGGTTCGGTACAAGCCAAATCATCTTCTGAGCGGGGAAGCAGTTGATAGGTTTCAAAAAAGCGGCCTACTACGCCAATAACTTCAGGGCAGGCAGCAGGTTGTCCTACACCTACAATAGCTGCTACATCATTATCTATCCGTAGTTGACCATTCCCACTGCTATCAGACAGGGTATAGTTCGAATTTCCGAAAAGAATATCTCCCGGTTTTGGGAAAGTCGGACTTACAACACGAACCAGCTCTCCGGGATAGGTAGTCAACTCACTTAGGGTAATCGTACGCGGACTAATTGGTTGGTTTGGAGTTCCATTATTTTCCACCTCCGTGACCGTACTGATCTGTATTTGATCGTTAAAGGCACTTCTACTTCCCGTAATGGTTATAGAGTCACCGACCATAAAATTCCCGTCGCCATGTACCATCTCATCAAAGATAGCAATACCGGCGGTCGCATCTTGAATATAGGCCGATCCACCAAATTGGTCGGACACGGTCAATATGCCACTGATCGTTACTAATTCTCCCGAATCCGCATTCCGGGCCTCTAAAATTGAAATAACATCGGGAGCGGGAGGAACCGCGCCATTTTCGGCACCTGGCGTAGGAGTTGTCGGCGTATAAGTTCCCGTGTTTCGCAAACCGCCATCACCGTTTGGAATACGTTGCAGCGATTGTCCATCCTTATTGTCAAACTCCCCTTCGTTGATTTGTTCCTCACCCGGGTTCAACAAGGCCAATAGGGCTACGTCATCACTATCACTGGTATCATATACCAACGCGTCTAACAAGCTGTCGTCTATCAGCAATGGCGTGTCATTAGGGAAGTTAACAGCATCTCCTTGGTAAAGCGCAACAGCGTCGGCACCGTTCTGCAAACCGTTTGTAGTGAACGCTACCAAGTCTACATTGGCTACCAAGGCACTACCGATCACAAAATAACCATTCTCATCTGTTGAAAACCCATCTAAATCAATGGCATTGTTATAACTCTGGTCATCACTTCCATTATATAATACAAGTACGAGTCCGTCTAAAGAAGTATTGCCGGCACCGCCATCGTATAATTCTATGAATTCGAGCGCATCGGTTCCTGCGGTATCGGCATCTAGTTCATTGATTACTATTTGAGCAGGCCCACGAAGGTAGGTGCCAATGGGGAAAGGGGTGGCCGCCGTGACATTCGTATCTTCATTGTCCAAAGCGTTTGGTCCGCTAAAGGTCCAATTACCCAAAACAAATGTACTGCCATCAGGCCCTGTATTTGCTATTCTGTAAGCCCAACCGTCGGCATATTCCCAAGCTTGTCCGCTTCCGTCTACCGCAATTTCTCCAAAAATATCCACTACGACACCATCTTGAAATAATTCTATGGCATCGTCACCATTAATGGCCATTGCGCCAGAAGTATAGTTCGGGGCAAAGCCAAAAAAGGCAGTAAAACCCGTAGTTTCAGAAGCAATATAAAGATAGCTTCCTGCAGTGGCCGCTTCCGCAGGGAAGCTGAATTCAACCCCATTGCTCCCATTCCCATTGTTCGCAGAACCCAATCCGTAAGTACTTAAATCTGCAATGTCTTGGGTCACATACAATTCAACTCCTTTAGGAACACCGCCACTTAAAGGTCCGTCAAATACACCCGAGATAACAAGTGCATTGCCAGAAGGCGTAGTTGCTTCCATGGTGGTAAAAGAAACCGTTCCACTATTGTCCGAACTATTGCCAACGGCATCCAAAGCGATTACTGTCAGGTTATAGGCCGTAAGGGGATCTAAACCACTTAGGGAAAATGTGGTGGTGGTGGTGGTTCCTACTACAGTGGTGCCATCAATTATCTGATATTCTGTAACGCCCACGTTATCTGTTGAAGGATCCCAACTGATCGTAGCGGCATTGGAAGTAATACTCGAGGCGGACAAATTTGTTGGGGCAGTTGGATCTTCCGTGTCTACGATAACCACTTCCATATTGATGCTTCCCGGGCTTGGTGGTAGCATGCTATAAGTAGCCGTATTTCTGCTTCCACCCTGACCATTGGGAATTCGCTGCATGCTATTTTCGGCAGCGTTTCCCCCTGTATTTTCATCTACCTGAGCTTGGCCTGCATTTAATAACACTAATAGCTCAGGGTCGTCTGGATCTCCTGTTCCATAAACCAAGGCGTCTATCAAATTGGCAGTGGTTATGGCCGTTCCTGACGGGAAAGTAGTTGCGTCATCCTGATAGAGCGCAACCGCATCGGCACCATTTTGAATTCCGTTGGTCGTAAACGCCTCTAAATTTATGTTGGGAACGTTGGCACTGCCAATTACGAAATAGCCATTGCCATCTGTAACAAAGCCATCCAAATCGATACTTCTATAGCTTTCATTGTTACTTCCGTTGTAGAGCACCAACACGAGCCCGTCTAAAGGCGTATTTCCAAAACCGCCATCGTACAGTTCTATGAACTCGGCCGCATCGGTACTGGTTTGATCTACATCGACCTCATTGATGACCACTTCCGGGGTGGCATTTGCAAAACGATCCTCGGCCTGCGGCCCTCCCCAAATAGCAGTAGCGAAAGCCGGGTTGTCAATAAACGGGTTTCGATTTCCCTGTATACCTTCTAAAAGTATATTTCTGTTTAATTCTACCTGCGAAACGGGATCTTCCGCATTCCATTCTAGAAAAATGTCGCGTACGTCGGGATTGTAGCTAGAATTCCCTTGTCCTACCACGTTTGGCAGACACCGATCCCCATAGCGTATATACATATAAAGCATCATACGGGCTACATCTCCTTTCCATTCATCACCCGGGTAAAATCCTCCGTTTAGAGGTCGCGCATTGCCATCGGCGTCAGTATACGGTAGGTTGCTCCTAACCCCATTGAACTGCACGTCGGATGCCCTCAGATGATGCGGGTCCGAACCCGGACCCGTTTCCCCTAAATTTGGATTTCCAAGAGATTTGGGATAACTGTGCTCTCGGTTCCAATCTCCAACATTGCCGCCGTTCATATCTTTTGAGCGGGTACGGTCGTTGGTGCCATTGGCATCGGTATCGTCATATCCGTATATAAGAAATACCTTACTTAGGTCTGAAGGATCAAGATCCGTTTGTTTTAATGCATCCCAAACACCTGGGGTATAACTAAGTATGGTGCTCTGGGTATTGGTGACCAAGCCCGAAAGGCTATTTTTTAAAGTATTTCCGGTGGCCGATACATTCGTCGTATCATAGTATGAAGGTATTTGGCCGAACCCGAATTGAGTTCCAAGTAAAAGCAAGAAAACGACCAAAAAGGTACGTTTGAAGTAGTGGTGTTTCATAGTTGCGGGATTTATTAGTCTATAGCAAAGCTATGAATAAATGTAGGAAACCATCCCTAGAGTTATTAACCAAAGGTTAAGAAATATCAATATCTTCTTGAAGGGCTAGAAATAGGGTGTTTCAGAAGCAAAAAATCTAAGATAAGAGGATATCTTTTATTTGAAACACCTTTAATTTATTGAATAGAGCTATTTTTACGGTATGGAGGAATGGTACCACTATATATTCTTGATTTGTATCGGTTTTGTAGTAGGATTTATAAATACCATTGCCGGTGGTGGTTCTCTTATCTCCTTACCTGTGTTGATTTTTTTGGGTTTGCCGCCTAGCGTAGCAAATGGAACCAATAGAGTGGCAGTCGTAATACAGAATACTTTGGGAACGGTTGGTTTTGCAAGCAAGGGTGTTTCCACTATGCCTTTTAATATTTATCTTGGTATTTCGGCCTTGCTAGGGGCAATTTTAGGGGCTTATATTGCTGTTGATATCAAAGGAGAGACCTTTAATAGAATCTTAGGGGTCATCATGGTTATTGTAGTCTTGATCGTTGTATTCAAACCCAAAATGAAGCTTGCCGAAATGCAAGAGCTAATCGTTGGGAAACATTTGTGGCTCGGAATTATCGCTTTTTTCTTTTTTGGTATATATGGCGGGTTTATCAACGCTGGACTTGGCTTTATAATTATCTTATTTTTGCATTATGTAAACAAAATGACTTTGGTAAGGGCCAATGCAACCAAGGTCGTTGTGGTTTTAATGTACACATTGGCCGCTTTGGTCGTTTTTGTACTCAATGATAAGGTAGACTGGGGGGTCGGACTGGTTTTAGCCATTGGGAATGGCACAGGTGCTTGGGTTTCTAGTCGCGTATCTGTTAATAAGGGTGATGGTTTTGTTCGAGTTTTCTTGGTCATTGTTGTATGTATTATGGCATTGAAACTATTGTTTTTTAATGAACCACTTTTATGACTTAAAAAGATGACAGCTAGGTAGGGTAAGGATAGAATTCACTTGGAAAATTGTTGAGGTGAAAAGATGTGATAAAATATGACTCCTTGAGAATAGAATTGGGTTTTCCGTTCTTGACAACGCTTTAAATAGAATTTATGACTGACGTTATTAGTGACTTAAATTGGCGCTACGCCGCAAAAAAATTTGATACAGAGCGCATGCTTTCAACCGAGAAGGTCGAAAAATTAAAAGCGGCGTTTAACCTAACCGCGACATCGTATGGTCTGCAACCCATTAAAATGATACTGATAAGGAACAAGGAGCTACAACAACGTTTGGTTGCCCATTCTTATGGTCAGGAACAAGTAGCACAGGCATCTCATTTACTGGTGTTGTGTATAGAAAAGGAAGTAAATGAAACTTATATCACCC
This sequence comes from uncultured Flavobacteriaceae bacterium, assembly GCA_938010765.1. GTDB lineage: Bacteria > Bacteroidota > Bacteroidia > Flavobacteriales > Flavobacteriaceae > Pelagihabitans. The sequence goes on from CALLVX010000186.1 coordinate 37,437, forward strand.
AATATTTTGATCAAGTTGCCCAGGTTCGCGGTACAAGTAAGGAAATACTGAATCCCTTTAAAGAGTCCCTTGTGGGTAATTTTTCTCAAAAAACAGTCGATGAAATAAAAATATGGGCTACCAACCAGGCCTATCTGGCAATGGGGAACTTACTAACGATCTGTGCTGTCGAAAAGGTAGATTCTTGTCCTATGGAGGGTTTTATTGGCATGGAGTACGACCGTGTACTCGAACTCAATGAAAAAGGGTTGACTTCTGTTTTGGTATTACCTGTAGGGTATCGCGCGAAGGATGATATGTTCGCCGATTTTAAAAAAGTACGTAAAAATATGACGGATAGTGTTATTGAATTGACCTAGAGTAACTAATATTGATTGATATAAATAAGATTAACATATGCCGGGATTTGAGCTTTTTGGTGAGCAAGAAAAGAAAGAAGTACAACAGGTGCTGGACACGGGTGTACTAATGCGTTATGGGTTTGATGGTATGCGCGATGGGAAATGGAAGGCAAAGGAACTCGAAAAAGCGTTGGAAGAACGAATGGGGGTAAAGCATGCTCAATTGGTGAGCAGTGGCACGGCCGCTTTAACGATCGCTTTGGCCAGTGCCGGCGTAGGTGCAGGGGATGAAGTACTAATGCCTACCTTTACTTTTGTCGCCAGCTTCGAGTCTATTTTGGCATTGGGAGCCGTTCCCATTTTGGTGGGCATAGACGATACTTTGACGCTTGACCCCGAAGCAGTTGAAAAAGCAATTACCGAGAAGACGAAGGTAGTAATGCCTGTTCATATGTGTGGTTCCATGGCCGATTTGCGGGCGTTAAAGGCCATTTGTGAAAAACATAATCTGCTACTTCTGGAAGATGCCTGCCAGGCTATAGGAGGTACCTATGAAGGAAAACCTTTAGGGAGTTATGGTGATTTGGGATGTTTTTCTTTTGATTATGTAAAAACGATTACCTGTGGCGAAGGGGGGGCGGTAATTACGGACAACGATACGTTTTATAAGAATGCCGATCATTACTCCGATCATGGGCACGATCATGTAGGTCTTGATCGAGGCGCAGAAGCCCATCCTTTTCTTGGATACAATTACCGTATTTCGGAATTGCATGCTGCGGTCGGCTTGGCGCAAATAGCTCGCTTAAATGACTTTTTAGCCATTCAAAAAGAAACTTATACCGTTTTGCGAGAAGCCTTGGAAAGTATTCCTGAGGTTACCTTTAGACGTGTCCCGAATGGAGGAGAGGAGAGCTACGCGTTTTTAAGCTTTTTTCTACCGGATGCGATCCTCGCAAAGCAAGCACATACTGCTTTGGCGGCAAATGGAGTGGATGCCTGTTTTTATTGGTATGACAATAATTGGCATTATTATCGCCAATGGGAACATCTTCTAGAAAAAAAATCATTGGGAAAACTGCCTACTGAACTTTACAAACAGCTACCAGATTATAGTATTATCGATTTTTCTAAATCGGACCACTGGATGGGTCGTACCGTTTCCTGTTTAATAAAATTGGGTTGGAGCAGGGAAGAGGTCTCCAATAGGGCGGCAACAATGGTCAAAACGATTCGTTCGGTCGTTAAAGGTTAGGCCGTCTTTTTTAAAAGATGTTCTTCGATTTAGTAGGGTACGTACTCGATAATTTCAAGGCCATAGCCCACAATGCCTACTCTTTTTGACTGTGTCCTATTGGTAAGCATGCGCATTTTGCTAATGTGTAGGTCGTGTAAGATTTGCGCGCCAATGCCAAAATCACGGGTATCCATATCAATTTTCGGCGCCTTGTGAATGCCCTGCTTTTGAAGTTCTTTAAGCTCGGCCAAGCGGGCCAAAAGGTTGAGCGATTCAGAATTTTGGTTGATAAATACAATAGCTCCTTTACCCTCACTATTGATGGCATCAAACATGTCTTCCAATTTTTTATCGGGATTATTTGTCAATGTTCCCAGCACATCATTGTTTACCAAGGTAGAATTGATTCTTGTAAGTACCTGTTCATCTTTTTTCCAACTACCTTTGGTAAGGGCGATATGCACATGGTTATTTGTGGTCTGTTTGTATGCCCGTAATCTAAACTCGCCGAAACGTGTGGTGATTTGAAAATCTACCTTTTTGTCAATCAGACTATCGTGTTCCATGCGATAGGCAACAAGGTCCTCAATAGAGACAATTTTAAGATCGAATTTTTTTGCAACTTCGACCAATTGCGGAAGCCGTGCCATACTCCCATCATCGTTCATTATTTCTACAATGATTCCCGCGGGTTTTAAACCGGCCAAACGCGCAAAATCAATGGCAGCTTCTGTATGTCCCGTTCGCCGTAAAACACCTCCTTCTTTGGCGACTAAAGGAAAAATATGACCAGGTCGTGCTAAATCATACGGTTTGGTAGCATCGTCGGTCAACGCAAAAACCGTTTTCGCACGGTCTGTAGCGGAAATTCCAGTGGTAACTCCATTTCCTCTTAGGTCTACAGAAACTGTAAACGCGGTCTCTAAAGGATCTGTATTATGATTTACCATCATGTGTAGCCCTAGGTCTTTGCATCTACCTTCCGTAAGCGGGGCGCAGATAAGGCCTTTACCATAAGTGGCCATAAAATTAACCGTTTCAGGTGTTGCCAGTTCGGCGGCTGCCAGAAAATCTCCTTCATTTTCACGATTTTCATCATCTACAACAATAATAACCTTGCCTTTCGAAATATCGGCGATTGCCTCCTCTATGGTGTTCAATTGTATATTCTTATCCATCGTGGTAATCATATGGTTGTTGATTTTGTTTTTCTTTTGAATAGGTTTTTGAAAGAATTTCCTATTGCACCAAATTGGAACATGCCCTTATCAGCAGTAGCCCTTTTTGTCAAAAATATACCCAAAGGTAGCATAATCAGGGTAGAAAGCCATGCTCCTAAAATAGGGTGGATGTTGTTTTCTTTTGAATAGTTACCCGCAAAAACTCCTACGAAGTAATAGATTAGGAACAATACTATGGCAATGACCATCGGCAAACCTACGCCACCTTTTCGGATAATAGCTCCCAAAGGGGCTCCTACAAAAAACAAAATGATACAGGAAAGGGCCAAGGCATATTTCTTATGTAACGAAAGAATATGCATATTGTGAATTTTATACCGCTTTTGCATCTCATCTTTCTTTCCTTGTACCGAACTTACGATACTGGAAGCCGCATTTTTGGCTGAGTTCATAATTTGCACTTTTTGCCAATCTTCAAATAAATCGATAAACTCTTGAGGTTGTCGCAAACTGTCTATTGAAGCAAGTTCGCTGGTGTTCTTAGAATTGTTGGCCACTAGGTCATCCTCTATACTATTCGAGGCATCCTTTATAATGGGTTTTACGGCCGAATTCATAGTGGTCATTTTCATAGACGAATTGCGCTCGCTTTCCGGAACGGGCCCTGCAGTAGTGGTATCTTTTGGAGTTAAGGGCACAAAACCACCCATACGGTTGATGATATTTTTTGAAAATGCCCCAACGATTCGTATGTTGTCTTTTTTAATAGAATCGATATCCTTCTTCAACCGACTTACGTTCTTCATTTTATCGGTACTTATATTACGTTCCTCTTCCAGGTCTTGCTCTAGCTCGGGGATTTCGATATTGATTCGATAAATTTCAAAATTCGCTTTGGCGAAGGGGTATTTTCGTTTGTCGGTAGATTTTTTCGATTCCACGTCCTGATACACATTGCCATCATTTAAGACCAGCTGAATTACTTCCGATGCCTTACTGCTCAATAATTCTCCGTTTTTTGCCTTAATGACCCTAGCGACCGTATTGGTCCTAGACTTTTCATGAATGATCACATTTTTAAGAAAGCGGTCTTTTTCCCCATATTTCTCATCGACCTTAATACTCATTCCTTCAAAATCACTAAAAACTCCTTCTTCAATGGCCGCAGCTGGTTTTACTTTGGCGATATTTCGGCGCATATTATAAATCTTTTGCTCAGATGCCGGAATAACATTATTGGCAAAGTAAAAGGTAACTCCTCCTAATAGAGTAACAAAAATGATGAGGCTAAGCATAGCCCTTTGCAATGAAATACCGGAAGCTTTCATGGCCGCAAACTCGTAGTTTTCCGCAAAGTTTCCGAAAGTAAGTATGGAAGAGAGTAGCACTGTTAACGGAAGCACTTTTTCCGTTAGGTTCGGCATTAAGTAGAATAAGAACTTACCAATAATGACAATATCAAGTCCCTTGCCGGCCAAATCATCTATAAACAGCCAAATGGTCTGAAATATAAAGATGAACATCAAAATGATGAACGAGCTTAAAAAATTGAAAAGGAATCTTGATAGAATATATCGATCTAGAAGTCGCAATGGCTTAGTTTCTTATGATATAGTACCCTTCTTTTTTGTATTTGCCTTCATCAAAAGTAAATAAGGTTTTCGACAATGGCTGGTCCGTTTTAAAAGAATTAACAGTAATCGTTGTAACCGTGCCATTTTTACCGGTTTCTATCAATTTATAAATGTGCTTGGTCTCCACATCGATGCCTAACAAAATTGATTTGATTTCTGTATTGCTCTCAATAGGAATCAATTTAACAAACTGTATTTTCCTGCCTTGCACATTTTGAAGAACATCCCAAGAATAATTGTGTCCTTGCCTGTAAAAAGTAAGCATTTTGGAAGGTGTAATTGTATTATCATCTTCCGATTGCACATCAATAATCACTTCTTCGTTTTCTGGAACAATGTTATAGACCATTTTTCCATCGTACAATTGTTTTGCGCCCAAATAGTTGAACAAATACTTATCTCCTTGGAGTGTTACGTCTCCGCGGGTTTCGGTATTTACGTTCGCTTCGGTATTATTCAGGGCATATTTGAAATCGACAAATATATTGCCATATCCTTGTACTTTGTTATAGACTTGGTCTAATAGCGCTTTTGCCTTGTCTGAATTCTGGGCGTTAGAAAAAGACGATACAAATAGAATACATGCTGCTACTAAAATTTTCTTCATGAGTTGTTTATTTTTGTTCATTTTCCAATAATTGATCCAAGGAAATCAAATCAGGCACAAGTACCTGTCTTGCCTTACTTCCTTCGAACGGACCTACGATTCCGGCGGCTTCAAGTTGGTCTACGATGCGGCCAGCGCGATTGTACCCTAATTTCAGTTTTCGCTGAATTAAAGAGGCCGAACCTTGTTGGGCCGTTACGATAACAACAGCTGCCTCACGGAACATAGCATCGCGTTCGGATATATTGTAATCAATATTGGTGCCAGAATCTTCCCCGACATATTCTGGAAGTTCATGTGCTTCGGGATATCCTCGTTGCGCCCCGATAAAACTAGTTATTTTTTCAACTTCCGGTGTGTCTACGAAGGCACATTGAATTCGCGTAACGTCGTTCCCTTGTGTATACAACATATCGCCCCGACCAATTAACTGATCGGCACCTTGTGCATCCAAAATAGTGCGTGAATCGATTTTAGAAGTTACTCTAAATGCAATTCGAGCAGGGAAGTTCGCTTTGATAATCCCCGTAATTACATTTACCGAAGGCCGCTGTGTAGCAATGATTAAATGAATTCCGATTGCCCGCGCCAATTGCGCCAGTCTAGCGATAGGTGTTTCAACTTCCTTCCCGGCCGTCATGATCAAATCTGCAAATTCATCGATTACCAAAACGATGTAAGGAAGAAACTTATGCCCATCATGCGGATTGAGTTTTCGAGCCTTGAATTTAACGTTGTATTCCTTTAGGTTGCGAACCATGGCAAGTTTTAGCAATTCATACCGATTGTCCATTTCGATACATAGCGAATTCAAGGTGTTGATTACCTTAGTATTGTCGGTAATAATAGCTTCTTCGGAATCGGGTAATTTTGCTAAAAAATGACGTTCGATCTTATTAAAGAGGGTTAGTTCTACCTTTTTTGGATCTATGAGTATGAATTTTACTTCTGCCGGATGTTTTTTGTACAACAAAGAAGTCAGCACTGCATTCAAACCTACCGATTTACCTTGTCCCGTTGCTCCTGCCATTAAAAGGTGCGGCATTTTTGCCAAGTCGACCACGAAGGTTTCGTTGCTAATGGTTTTTCCAAAAGCAATTGGCAATTCCATTTCGGCCTTTTGAAATTTGCTCGAAGCGATCACCGAACGCATTGAGACAATCGTTGCATTCTTATTGGGAACTTCGATACCAATGGTTCCCTTGCCGGGAATAGGCGCAATGATACGAATTCCAAGCGCTGCCAAGGAAAGTGCGATGTCATCTTCTAAATTCTTGATCTTGGAAATACGTACACCGGCTTCAGGGACAATTTCATATAGCGTTACGGTAGGGCCAATGGTAGCCTTAATTTGGGCAATGCCGATTTTGTAGTTTTTTAGGGTCTCTACTATTTTATTTTTGTTCTCTTCGAGCTCTTCTTGGTTGATAGTGATGCCGCCCGTTACCCCATGTTGATCTAAAAGGTCTAAGGTGGGGAACTTGTAACTACCGAGTTCTAGGGTAGGATCAAATTCTCCAAAATCTTCCACTAATTTTTCAGAAATATTATCTTTTTCTTCCTTTTCCTCTACCACCTTTTCTACTTCCATAGCGAGTTCCTCTAAAGGGTCTTCTTCTTTGGGGACCGTTACTTCAAGCGGCTTTTCCACCACTACTTTTTCAATTGGTGGAATGTCCTTTTTATGGGTATAGGTATCAAAAATAACCGGCTCTTCTTTTTCGATATCCAATTCCATCGAGGTCTCTTTCGCGATCTCGTCTTTGGCTTTTGGCGTGGTGCCGGTATTTTTACTTTGAAAATAGGGGGCTAGACTATCCGGCGAAAATTTGAAGAAGCGTACCAAAATAAACACGAGACCAAAGAGCAACAGCAGTAATACTCCGATTTTTCCGGTAAAATCCTGAAGAAAATCATTCATCTCATAACCTACCAGACCTCCTAATAAAGGGCGCTCCTCTGCAAAAAAGCCCAAAGCGATCGAAATCCAAATCATGAACAACAAGCCCCAGATCCATTTCTTCAGTAACCCTTGTTTGGTCATGCTCAAGAACATATAAAGTCCGGTTAGGAAAAGAAGTACTGTAATAATCAAGGAAGCTAGTCCGAAGCCTTTATAGATAACAAAATGGCTCACAGATGCACCGAATTTGTTCAGTAGGTTTTCTGCACTTTCGTTTCTATTTGAAAATTCACTTAAAAGGCTCTGGTCATCTTGCCAAGTAAAGTAAAATGAAATAAAAGAGAAAAATAGGGCAACACTAAAAAGCATCAAAAGGCTTCCCAGTATAATCTTGTTTTGTTTGGATACTTTAAAAGGCTTTTTTTTCTTTGTAGCTCTTGGTTTGGGCTTTGCCTTTGTTACCTTCTTTGCCATTAAAATTGGGGTTCTAGGGTCAAAAATACAAATTTAGCAGGGAAGGTGGTCAAAAAAACTTTGGGAGGTAGATGATGAATCCAACGATGGTCGCTGCAATAGATACGAGCATCACCGCCCCGGCGGCTATATCTTTTATGAACCCTATCTTGGGGTCGTGGTTGGGTTGCACAAAGTCCGAGATTTTTTCAACAGCGGTATTCATGCCCTCAACGCCCATTACAAGGCCTATTGCAAGGATTTGTAATACCCATTCGGTTGAGGAGATATGGCAATAAAACCCTGCGGCGGTCATTACGATTGCAATGAACACCTGAATTTTGATGCTTGCCTCTGTGCGAACCAAAAGAAGGGCTCCGCGCAATGCGAAGCCCACACTCTTAATTCTGTTTTTTACGAAAGATTCCTTAGCCATTTAAAGCATCTAAAGCACCTGAGTAATTAGGCTCGTCTACAATTTCTGCTACTTGTTCGGTATAGGCGATAGTTCCGTCTTCGTTTACCACTACCACCGCTCGGGAGTGCAAGGGCATTAATGGACCATCTGAGAATTCAAGACCGTACGATTTACCAAAATTACCATCCCTAAAATCAGATAGCATCTCTACATTTTCAATTCCTTCGGCCCCACAAAAACGTGCCTGTGCAAAGGGAAGGTCTTTTGAAATACAGAGTACTACCGTATTTTCTAAGCTGGCCGCATCTTTATTGAACTGGCGAACAGATTGTGCGCAGGTTCCCGTATCGATGCTAGGGAATATATTGAGCACTACTTTTTTGCCTTTGTAATCGGCTAGGGTAGTGGTCGATAAATCATTTTTAGTTAGATTAAATGCTGGGGCGCTACTACCTTTTGAGGGTAATTCACCCGAAGTATGAATAGGGTTTCCTTTTAATGTTACTGTTGCCATGGGTCTATTTTAAAATTTTAAGTGAAATTAAAAAATATATAGCTCATACGAGAAGGATGTATGGAAAAAAAATCCGTGCTAAGCCATTTCTGTTTTGGGAGTCTTTAACATCCGAATTTTAATACGAAGCCCCGCAAACAAAAGAGTCATAAACGGACTCAAATAATTGAAAACGGCATACATGAAGTATTCCCCGGTACCTACACCGAGTACACCTGCCTGATAAGCTCCACAGGTATTCCAGGGGATTAGTACGGAAGTCACCGTACCTGAATCCTCTAAGGTCCTACTCAAGTTTTCTGGTGCGAGCCCTTTGTCTTCATAGGCTTTTTTGAACATTTTTCCCGGAATTACCAAGGCAAGATATTGATCACTTGCGATTGCATTTAAACCCAAACAACTGATAACGGTACTGGCAAAGAGTCCGAAAACAGAGGAAGCAATAGAAAGAAGTTCCTTTGTTATCTTGGCCAGAGCTCCAATGGCATCCATGACGCCGCCAAACACCATGGCGCAACAAATGAGCAAAATGGTCCATAACATGCCTTCCATTCCGCCCGAACTGAACAGCTCATTTAATTTTTCGTTATCGGTGATGATAGCGGTGTCGGTAGCAATCGATTGAAAAACAGCCGCAACAGGACTTTCTGCAATCCCGGATAAAACGTCTTCTTGGAAAAAAATAGCAAAACCGGCGGCAAGCGCAATGCCAGAACCCAAAGCGATCAAAGGTTTTGTTTTTAGGAGTATGAGTGCGATCACTACGCCAGGAACAACAAACAAATAAGGCGATATATTAAAGGTAGCGTCGATGGTCGTCAACAAACCGCTAATGTCTGCACTTCCCGTAGTTTCTATATTTAAGCTAATAATTGAAAAAACACCCAAAGTAATCAAGATGGTCGGTACGGTCGTAAACGCCATATAACGTATATGGGTAAATAAGTCTGTACCCGCCATTGCAGGTGCTAAATTTGTAGTATCACTCAAGGGAGACATTTTATCGCCAAAATAAGCGCCTGAAATAACGGCGCCGGCTATCATTCCCGCGGGAATGCCCAAGGCACTTCCAATTCCGACCAGTGCAATGCCTACAGTGGCAGAGGTCGTCCAAGAACTCCCCGTGGCAATAGCGATGATTGCCGCTATGATAACGGAAGCCGGTAAAAAAATTGCAGGACTCAATACTTGCAATCCGTAATACACCATTGCAGGTATGATACCGCTTACCAGCCAAGTACCTGCCAAGGCACCCACAAAAAATAAAATCATGATCGGAACAAAGACACTGCGTAGGTTCTCCCCAATTTCTTTCAGCATGCCCATTAAGGTAACTTTGTTAAAAAAGCCCACAATGGCGGCTATAAGGCCACCGATCAAAAGAATGAATTGATTGGAGTACGCTCCCAAAGCTTCCCCGTCCGCGACAAAAATGTTGTATGCCAACATCCCCATCAATAGGACTACTGGAATCAGGGCTTCCCAAATATTAAGCTCTTTATTCTCAACAATATGTTCGTTTTCAGGCCCCGCCGGATTGATGTCTTGACTTTGCATGCAAATTTGGTTTAGTACCTCGTAATATTACAATATTACAGCCTGTATTGCAAGCTTACGTATTATTCCAGCAATGCCTTTTCCGTATTAGGGTCAAGTATTCCCAGTAATTGCATGCACTCTTTCATAACCATATAGGTTCGTTCAATATCATTGTCCAGGCCAATGGAAAAACGAATAAGACCGCTCCCAAGACCCATTTTTTCTTGTTCCTCAATAGGGATTTCCGAAGAAGTAGAGGAGCCCGGCGCGCTGAACAAGGTTTTGTAAAATCCAAGACTTACTGCTAGGTATCCTAGTTTACGATCTTGCATAAGTTCCATGAAGGTGTTCGCATTTTCCAGAGAACCAACATCTAGGGTAAGCAAACCTCCAAATCCGTATTCGACCTTCATTTGATTTTTAAAGGCTAAATGGCCGGCATGGGATGGCAAACCGGGATAAACCACACGCAATCCATCCTTTTCAAATTGCTGGGCAAGATAAAGGGCATTTTTGCTATGCTGTTTCATTCTAATATGGAGCGTGCGCATGTTTTTTAAGATGGAAGCTGCCCTAAAACTATCCAAGGTACTTCCTAAGAGCATCCCAGCTCCGTTGTTTACATCTTTTAATGAAAGACAGAATTCTTTAGTACCGCAAACGGCTCCCGCAACACAGTCACTCGTTCCGTTAATGAATTTGGTAAGACTATGAATAACAATAGAAGCTCCTAATTGGGCTACAGGAATTGATAAGGGCGAAAATGTATTGTCTACAACTAGTGGAATTCCATATTTTTTGGCAAGTTTTGATAGTTCTTTTATATCCGCTACCTCCAATAATGGATTACTTACCGCCTCGCAGTAAATCATTTTGGTATCTTCGGTAATGGCCTCTTCAACCGCCTGCAGGCTCGTAATATCTACAAAACTAGTCCCGATCGAAAGTTTTTGTAGAAAGTTTTTCATGAATGCATAGGTGCCCCCGTAAATGGTTCTACTGCTTACAATATGATTTCCAGTATCGCAAAGTTGCAGAATAACCGAACTGATAGCACCCATTCCACTGGCATAGACATTTGCGCCTTCTGTACCCTCCATAGCGGCAAGGGCCTCTCCCAAGTATAGGTTGGAAGGGGATGAGTGACGTGTATATAAATAACACCCCTCAGTATTTCCTTCGAAGGTATCGAACATGGTCTTGGCCGATAGAAAGGTGTAGGTAGATGAATCGGAAATAGACGGGTTTACGCCTCCGTATTCACCAAAATATTGTAAATCTTGAAGTTTGTTAGATGCTTTATGGTTCATAGAGTAGAATTTATAATATAAAAATAATGTATACTAGGAAAAAAATCAATAATTATTATTTTTTATAGAATTTAAATCTATTTTTATCATATATTTAGATTTTTATTCTTTTAATTTTTATTTTCTGCCCTTTTTAAAGAAAAATACCCATGTTAAAACTCGATACGACAGACCGGTTACTGCTAAAGCTTTTACAGGAAGACAGTAAGAAAACCACTAAGGAGTACGCTAACAGGCTACACCTCTCTACCACAGCTGTTTATGAACGTATAAAACGATTGGAACGGATTGGAGTAATAGCTGGGTATGTGGCTCTGATAGACAAGTCCAAAGTAAACAGGTCTTTTACGGTATTGTGCCAAGTGCGGTTGGTGCAACATATCAAAGAATTTGTGATGGATTTTGAGAGGGCAGTGTTTAAATTGGAAGAAGTGGTTGAATGTTATCATACCAGCGGCGATTATGATTATATCTTAAAGGTTCATGTAACAGACATGTCGGCATACCGGGAATTCATGATTTCAAAACTTACAGTATTAAAACATATCGGAAGCACTCAAAGTTCCTTTAGTATCAAGGAAGTAAAATGTACCACGGCGATTGATCTGCAAGATTCGCTGCCTACACCTAGCTAATAGGTGTCAATGCTTGCAGGTTTATACCCTTTGTCCTTAAAGAGTTGTTTCAAATGAAGTAGCGGAATATATTGCCACTTTAAGGGGCAAAGTGGCAAAAGTCGCTCTTTATTATGCCGACGTCGTGATAGCATAAACAGCTACCGGCACTCGGCGTTTTCAATACCCATTCGGCATTGCCCAACCACAAAACATTCGTATTTTTGTTTCTTGTACGATTATTTGGATTCGTATCTTATAAATAGTCCTGAACTAACAAAGAAATACTATGACTCAATACGATGTAGCCGTAATAGGCTCTGGCCCAGGGGGCTACGTGGCAGCGATTCGTTGCGCACAATTGGGAATGAAAACTGCTATTATCGAGAAGTACAGCACCCTAGGGGGTACTTGTCTTAATGTGGGGTGTATCCCGTCGAAAGCGTTGCTCGATTCGTCCCATCATTATGAAGATGCAATAAAGCATTTTGACGAACATGGTATTGAGATACCGGGGGAGGTAAAAGTAAACCTTGAAAAAATGATCGGCCGCAAGCAGGGAGTAGTCGATATGACCACTAAGGGCGTACAGTTCTTAATGGACAAGAACAAAATTGAAGTACATGAGGGTGTTGGCAGCTTTAAGGATGCTACACATATCAACATAACAAAGAGTGATGGTAAAACTGAAACTATTGAAGCCAAACACACCATTATAGCAACCGGTTCAAAACCTTCTACATTGCCCTTTATTAAGTTGGATAAGGAGCGTGTTATCACCTCTACCGAGGCCCTGGAACTGAAAGAAATTCCCAAACACCTATTGATAATAGGGGGTGGGGTCATCGGATTGGAACTTGGTCAGGTGTATCGAAGATTAGGTGCCGAGGTTACGGTGATAGAGTATATGGACCGCATTATTGCCGGGATGGATGCAGCGCTGTCGAAGGAGCTAATGAAAGCCATGAAGAAGCAGAAAACTACTTTTAAGCTGTCTCATAAAGTAATATCAGTTGAGCGAAAAGGCGAGGAGGTCATTGTAAAGGCCGAGGACAAAAAAGGAGAAGAAGTTGTTTTTACCGGAGATTATTGTTTGGTGGCCGTAGGAAGAAGCCCGTATACGGCCGGTTTGAATCTTGAAGCTGCGGGTGTTGCAATGGGTGATCGCGGTATGATCGCCGTAAACGATCATTTGCAGACCAATGTTCCTAATATTTATGCAATCGGAGATGTCATTCGAGGAGCTATGTTGGCCCATAAGGCGGAGGAAGAAGGTACCTTGGTGGCAGAAATCCTTGCAGGACAAAAACCACATATCGATTACAATCTAATTCCAGGTGTTGTGTATACATGGCCAGAGGTTGCTGCCGTCGGAAAGACGGAAGAACAACTAAAGGAAGCCGGCGTTGCATATAAAGTAGGGCAATTTCCCATGCGTGCCTTAGGTCGTGCCAGGGCCAGTATGGATGTTGACGGTTTTGTAAAGATTTTAGCAGATAGTACTACCGATGAAGTGTTGGGGGTTCATATGATCGGCGCCCGTTGTGCCGATTTGATTACCGAAGCGGTTACAGCGATGGAATTTAGGGCTTCTGCTGAGGATATCGCCCGAATGAGCCATGCGCACCCAACATACGCAGAAGCGGTTAAAGAAGCTGCTTTGGCGGCCACAGAAGATAGGGCTTTACACATTTAAGAGTGTATAGGAGCTAAAAAAGCCCTGAGGTTTACAGTCGGGGCTTTTTTATTCAGTGTGTTTAAAGTTTCATCCAAAAACTATTGTTTTAAGCAATAAGAAAATGATACAGGTACGCTAGTGTAGCGTGCTTGCTATGGTCAAAGCGTATTGTTAAGCTTTATGCGAGCCATCACAATAGGGCGGGTTTCCTGTTTTTTTGCAAGTGCACAACCATGCTTCCTTTTCTTCGTCAGCCGTAAAACCAAGGGCTCCTGGCTTATCTTGAGCACGGTGGGCACCGTCGCAAAAGGGTTGTAATTCACTATGGCTACAAGTGCACCATGCATATCGCTTATCTTTTTCAAGAGTCACTTTAATAGGGGAAAATTCATGTTCGTTCATAGGTCTTGGTATTTTATAAAATCTTAAACGAAGATAGTAAAAACAGGTCTCTAACTCCTTACGAAGCCAATATACCGAAGCAGGCGGTAAAAAGAACTCTTAATGCCTTCTAGCAAGAATAGTAGAATTTGTTCTAATTTAATCCATAAAAAACGCAGGGAAGTGGCGACGTTTAGTTTTATAAATTCTTTTTGTTCCTCATATTGCAAGGCAAAATAAGTACAAGAAACCATAAACAACAAGGCTCCTGTAATCACGGCATATGAAGAGAGGGAGTGGTTCAGAAAGCCATACAATCCAAGTCCTGTAAAGCTGCCATACAGGATGATAAAATGGATAATGTAGATAGATAGCGTGCTTTGGCCAATTTTAAGAAGGGTAGGGTTTTTGAGGATACCTCGCATCAACATAAAAACAGCAAAAACGAGAAAAACATCTCCCAATCTTATAAATAAGTAATTATTGAAATAAACATCTGCGAATAATTGAATACCAGTAAATTTTGATAATTCTAAAAATATACCTGATGAGTAGAAAATAAGCCCGCTACCTAAAGTGATGGCCAGTAAAATTGCAGCCGGATAGAGCCACTTAAAATTTTTGAATTCGGTAAACACCAAGGAGACAAAGGCGCCAAAAGTAGCATAACCGAACCAGGGGAAAATAGTAAAGACCGATCCGTTGGTCTTGGTAAAGTAATTCGCTAAGAACTGAGGAATAAACTCGAGTTGTAGTCGCTGATAAGCTGGCTCAAAAACAAAAAGAATACAAGTAAGAGAAACCAGAACAACAGGAAAAACCTTCTTGTTCAACTTGGATGTGAGCAAATAAACCCCAATAATACCAAGAAGCGAAAGGCCTATACAGTGCAATACATCAATTAAATAAAAAGAATCATAGATTTCGCCCTGTAGTAGGCCAAAAAGGTTCATTCGAAGCAAGTAGCCAACAATCACCAACTGTAGGCCGCGACGCACTCCTTTTTGAACTCTCGGGTTTTGTAAGCCTATTTTGTCACCCCTTACTAAAAGATAGGTAAAGATAAAACCTGAAACGGTAAAGAATACTGGGGCGGTAATGCCTCTGAAATATTTCCAAATGGTAAATGCCAAATTATTGTTGTCCCTAAATAGCGGGTCTAGAAGACCGTCAATGAAGTGTCCTTGAAGCATCATTAAGATGGCCCAGGCGCGTATAGCGTCAATAAAATATAATCTCGCTGTCTTGTTTTCCACTTTGAAATTAGTAGTTACTGGTTTGGTTGTTTAAAATTGTTATAACTTAACCATTGGCTCTTCAATAAAACTGTCTACATCTCTATATACTTGTTAAACAGTATGTTTGGATGTTTGACGGCGCAAAATTAGGTAAAATACCAACAAATCAGCTTTATTTGCGGTATTTTCGACATTTGAAACTATAAAACGTACCCATGGGAAAATTATTGGCATTTGCAGGTAGTAATTCTACCACTTCTATTAATCTTAAACTCGTACGACATACGGTATCATTGGTTGCTGATCGCAAGGTGCAAACTTTGGATATGAGTAGGTATCCTTTTCCGATGTATAGTATAGATCTAGAGAAAGATAACGGTTTTTCCAATTCATTGATCGAATTGAGAGACGACCTTAAAAAAGCAGACGGTTTAATTATCGCTGTAAACGAACACAATGGAGCACCTTCCGCTTATTTTAAAAACCTGTTTGACTGGTTTTCTCGTTTGGAAGGTAAATTTTTGGACGGGAAAAAGATATTTTTGATGGCCACTTCACCGGGTAAGCGCGGGGCTGTTGGGGCTTTGGAGGCGGCCGAAAAGTTATTGCCGTATTTTGGAGCAACAGTGGTGTCTACCTTTTCCTTGCCGTCTTTTACGGCTACTTTCAAAGAAGGAAAAGGGATTTTGGATGATGAGAAATCGCAAGAACTCCTTAAAAAACTAGAAGATTTTATTGCCAATTTGTAGTTTTTGAGAAAAAAGGTTGTTTTTTCAGTTGCAAATGTAGAGCGGTTCAAAACCTTGCTCTATTTCTGGTCGCGACAGTTTTTGGAAGTAGCGTGGTTGGATAGTAATGCCCACAAGGACCGGTATAGTAATTTTGATGCCATACTGGCAGTCGATGCGCTTACCGTGCTTCAAACGGATGCTCAAAATGCCTTCGATGACTTGAAGGTTTTTCAAGAAGGCTCCCGTGATTGGCTCTTTGGATACCTTTCCTACGATTTAAAAAACGACCTGGAAAACCTTCGTTCTCAGAATCCGGACCGTCTGGATTTTCCGGAATTGTACTTTTTTAGACCTAAAAAACTTATCTCGGTAAAAGGGAAGCAAGTAGAGTTCAGCTACTTGAATATGGTAGATGATGAGATTGAGAAAGATTTTAAGGCGATCAGCGAAGGTGCTTTTCCCAAACCCAAAAAACAACCCAAAACAGCAGCACATATTAAATTGGGCATCTTTAAGGATGATTATTTTTCAAGGGTTCGAAAAATGTTGAACCATATTCATCGAGGAGATATCTATGAGGCTAATTTTTGCCAAGAATGCTACGCAGAGAATATCGAAATAGACCCATGGCGCACCTATGATAAGCTAAATGCCATTTCAAAAGCGCCATTTTCCTGTTTTTTACGCCTGAACGATCGTTATTTGTTGTCGGCCTCCCCTGAAAGATACTTGCAGCTTAAAGGAGATACCCTTATTTCTCAGCCTATAAAAGGAACGGCCCGCCGTAGTATGGATCCAAAGACCGACTTGGCATTGAAGAAAGCATTGGCTATAGACGCCAAAGAACGTGCAGAAAATATCATGATCGTTGATTTGGTTCGCAACGACCTGTCTAAAAGTGCTAGAAAGGGGAGTGTGGTGGTGGAAGAATTGTGTGAAGTGTATAGCTTTGAACAGGTGCATCAAATGATCTCGACCATTCGTTCAAGGGTTCGAAAGGACTTTGCTTCGGTCGATATAATCAAGGATACTTTTCCTATGGGCAGTATGACGGGCGCCCCAAAACTGTCGGCAATGAAAATCATTGAAGAACTCGAGGCTTTTAAACGTGGGTTGTACAGTGGGGCTGTAGGGTATTTTGACCCATCGGGCGATTTTGATTTCAATGTGGTGATCCGTAGTATTCTGTACAATGAAACTGAAAAGTATGTTTCCTTTTCTGTAGGAAGTGCCATTACGGCTAAAGCAAGCCCTGAAAAAGAATACGAGGAATGTTTGTTAAAGGCAAAAGCCATGCGAGAGGTGTTAGAGGAATAATGAGTAAGATTGTACCAATGAAAGAAATGTGACTGGGTATGGACTTGAAAGAATTTCAATTTGAAGCATACGGAAAAACGATTTCTGGGCGCTATACGCAACCTCAAGAGGTGAAAGGGGTGTTGGTGCTCGCTCATGGGTTTGGCGCGCATTCGGGCAGGTATTTGGAGTATGTGGTTCCTATGTTGCTCGAGACTGGGCTGGCAGTTGTGCTATATGATAATATTGGGCACGGAAAATCGGGTGGTAAAAGAGGGCATTGCCCTAGTTATGAGTCGCTTATAAATATTTTGGAAACCGTTGTTGAAAAGGCTAGAGACCGCTTTCCTGATAAACCAGTATTGCTATACGGACATAGCATGGGTGCAAATTTAGTATTGAACTATGCATTGCGAAAAGGCAATCAAATTCAAGGGGTGGTGGCAACGAGTCCGTATTTACGTTTGGCCTTCAGGCCGCCAACTTGGAAAATGATATTGGGTAAGATGCTATTGCGACTACTACCTTCTATGACGCTGCCATCAGGACTTGATCCAAAGGGTATTTCAAGAATTCCGGAGGAGGTTGAAAAGTACAAATCAGACCCTTTGGTTTTTGATCAGGTAAGTCCAATGTTCTCGTTTCCTATTATGGAAGCAGGAGAGTGGGCAATAACCAACGCCCATGCGCTCAAGATTGAAACACTGCTGTTGCACGGTACCGCCGACCCTATTATTGATCATAGGGCAACAATAGAATTTGATGAAAACAGTTCAAAAACGACCCTAACGCTTTTCGAAGGTGGGTATCACGAACTGCATTACGATCTTTGTAAAGACGAAATGCTATTGTTGGTAGGCAGGTGGATTGCTGGTAAATTGTGAAAATAACGCTTTTTGTCTCCTATTAATTCTCCCTAACTTTGTAGTGTGTTAGATCAATTCAAAAATCATCTTGAAAAGCAATTTCCCGAATTGCTGAACACTCCTTTTTTAATTGCGTGCAGCGGTGGTGTTGATAGTGTCGTGCTGGTGCAGTTATGTGCTGCGCTTCAATTAGACTTTGGTATCGTACATTGCAATTTTAAGCTTCGCGGAACGGATAGTGACGAAGATGCGGCTTTCGTACGAGAAATTGCAATAAATTTATCTGTTCAGTTTTTTTTAAAAGATTTTGATACAATTACTTATGTGTTAAAAAATAAAGTATCGGTTCAAATGGCAGCTCGAGCACTTCGGTACGCTTGGTTTGAAGAAATAGTCGAAAATGAGCGTTTTGAAAAGGTACTTACCGGACATCATTTGGATGATAATTTAGAAACCTTTTTAATCAATTTATCAAGGGGAACCGGAATCAAAGGTTTGGTTGGTATTCCCTTGCGAGCTAAAGTGATTGCCCGGCCTTTATTGGCTTTTTCAGGGGCGGCCTTGGTAGGCTATGCGGAAGAAGAAAATATAGAATGGCGCGAGGATGCTAGTAATGCCGAGCTAAAATACCTGAGAAATAAAATTAGACATCAAGTTGTTCCCGTTTTGAAGGAGTTACATCCAACCTTTCAAGAGAATTTTGGACGTACACAAAAGTTTTTAAAAGAATCGGAAACCCTTCTAGCCGTCCATAAGGGGCAGTTGCAGGCTTCGTTGTTCGAAGAAAACAATGGCCTAGTCCGTATCCGAGTTACCGAATTAATGAAACTATCGCCCTTAAAAGCCTATTTGCATTTGCTTTTTAGCGATTTCGGCTTTACCTCTTGGGATGATCTGGTGCAATTGCTGAACGGTTGCAGTGGTAAGGAAGTGCGGTCAAAAACGCATCGACTGGTGAGGGATCGGGGCTTTGTTTTACTGGAAGAATTAAAGGTATATGATGATGTTGCCTACCTGTTGTCGGAGAATGTGACCGAGTTGATGCAACCTATTCATTTGAAAATTGAGATGGTACCGACCATAAAAGAGTTGAACGATGACGTACTATACGTAGACAAGGAAACGTTAAACTATCCCCTAGTTGTTAGGAAGTGGGAAAAAGGCGACTATTTTCATCCCTTTGGTTTAGGAGGCAAAAAGAAGCTTTCGAAGTACTTTAAAGATGAAAAAATGAGCATCATCTCCAAACAGCAACAATGGTTGCTGTGCTCTGGGAATGACATTGTTTGGGTTGTTGGGAAACGGGCAGATGAACGTTTTAAAGTGCAGGAAAGTACTAATAAAATTGTAAAGTTCAAATTAAATAAATGAATAAGATAATTGTTCTTATAATATTGCTATTTAATGCATTATCTATTTTTTCTCAATCAGATGATAAGCCCGTAATATGGTCGCATGAGACCGTTAAGATTTCAGATACCGAATTTAAACTGATTGTGAGAGGGAAGATACATAAGGGGTGGCATGTATATTCTCAATTCACTCCCGAAGGCGGTTCACAACCGAGTTACTTTGAATACAAAGGTGCAGGCGAAACCTATCAATTGGTGGGTGAAACCCAAGAAAGTAAAACCGAATCCGAGTATGTAGAGGTCTTTGATTTAGAAGAGCTATTCTTTAAGCACGATGCTACATTCACCCAACTTATTAAACTAAAAGACCCCAACATCAGACAAATTGATGTAGACCTTTGGTATCAAGTATGCAAAGAGGTCTGTATACCAGCAGATGTTTCCTTTCATTTTTCTTTGGATGGAGCAGCTGTTGTTGTTGAGGATAGGGAAGTGGATGCCCGTAGCTTGGCAATGACCGCGGCCCTAAAGCTCAAATTAAAGAACGCGGCATTGCTCGATACTGGGAAAACCGATAGGTTAAATGCCGATTCTGGTATCTGGACTATTTTCGGCCTTGGTTTCTTAGGGGGGCTCATTGCTCTGCTGACACCCTGTGTTTTCCCTATGATTCCGCTTACCGTATCATTTTTCACAAAACAATCCCAGAACAAGTCTAAAGGCATCGTAAATGCCTTATTGTACGGGTTTTTCATCGTGTTGATCTACTTTTTGCTAAGTACTCCTTTTCATTTGTTTGATTCGGTAGATTCCCAAATTTTGAATACCATTGCGACAAACCGGTGGTTGAACATTCTCTTTTTCGTGATTTTCGTCTTTTTTGCTTTTTCGTTTTTCGGCTATTATGAACTTACCTTGCCGAGCTCTTGGGCGAATAAGATGGATGCCGCCTCGACGAAGGCAGGTGGGTTTATCGGTATCTTTTTTATGGCCGTTACCCTTGCAATTGTTTCTTTTTCCTGTACGGGCCCTATTTTGGGCGGCCTATTGGGAAGTACCGCCTTGGCCGAAGGCGATGTAGCGACCAACCTTTCGGCAGGAATGACCGGTTTCGGACTGGCCTTGGCCTTGCCGTTCGCTTTGTTCGCGCTTTTTCCTGCCTGGTTAAACTCGTTACCAAAGTCGGGCGGGTGGATGACCACAGTAAAAGTAGTACTTGGTTTCTTGGAGTTGGCCTTGGCTTTAAAATTCCTTTCCAACGCCGATTTAGTTGGACACTGGGGGCTATTGAAACGAGAAGTTTTTATTGTTATTTGGATTATTTTATTTCTGCTGATGGCGGCTTATTTATTTGGTCTGTTCCGCTTTCCGCATGACGGCCCTAAACAGAAACTATCGCCTGCAAGAAAAGGCATCGGGGCGTTAACTGTTGGTTTTTCTTTGTATCTAATACTCGGGCTGGGAAAAGTGGTTAATTTGAAACTGCTAAGTGGTTTGCTGCCTCCCGATTTTTATAGTCTTATGGATCAGGAGAACGATTGTCCCTTGGGAATTGACTGTTATAAAGATTTTGAAGCGGGCGTTGCCCAAGCGAAAGCGACAAACAAACCTATCTTGCTAGACTTTACCGGCTGGGCTTGCTCTAATTGCCGGGATATGGAGGAAAATGTGTGGAGTGATCCCCAAGTATATCCTTTGATCAATGAAGAATATGTATTAATTTCTTTATATGTTGATGATAGTGCCGAGCTACCTAAAGAACAACAGTTCGATTTTAGATATGCTTCGGGCCGCGTAAAGACCATTGAGACGATAGGGGAGAAGTGGGGTACTTTTCAAACCCTGAACTTTGGGGCTGCCTCGCAACCACATTACGTATTACTTTCACCCGATTTGAAGGTGCTGAATCATGCGATTCAAAAAACGGATGCAGAAACATATAAGCGCTGGTTGCTGAAGGGGATGAATGCCCATAAAACTAATTAACCTCGGGTTCAATGTAAACGGACTACAGCGCGAATTGCTAAAAATGCCTAATTTTCTTGCTTGGCTAAATATGGTATCTTTCAGTCCAAACTAGAAAAAAATGAGATTGCTTCGCAAATTTGCGTGGATATTTCTAACCTTGATTACCATACTCTTTATTGCTGTCGCCGTATTTATTTATATGCACAAACCTACCTATGATGGGGAGGTGTCGTTCGTAGGAATAGACAATGAGGTGGAAGTGCATTATGATACCTATGGAATTCCCCATATTTATGCCGAAAATGAGAAGGACGCTATGCAAATTTTAGGGTATGTTCATGCCCAGGACCGCCTTTGACAAATGGAAGTACTACGTAGAATAGGCGGTGGTGGCCTTTCAGAGCTTTTTGGAAAGGATCTGGTTGGTACGGATCAATTTTTTCTAGCATTGGGGATCGATGATGCTTCTGTCGCCGCAGTAGGTGCCTTGGATCGAAATAAACCATCTGTTGAATTGGCCGAGGCCTATTTGAAGGGAATTAATAGCTTTATTGAAGAAGGGCCTACGCCTATCGAATTCTACCTTACCGGTATCGAAAAGAATCATTTCGAGTTGAGAGACGTTTATAACATTATGGGGTATATGTCTTTCAGTTTTGCAATGGCGCATAAGACCGATCCGTTGCTAACAAAGATCAAAGACAAATTGGGAGGTGCCTATCTGCAAGATTTGGCGATTGACATAGGTTCCGATTCAGAGTTGATTAGAAATGCAAACACCCAAATTGATTCTATTGAAGATAAGGCAATGGCCTCTGTTTTGAAATCGTTGGAGAAATTATCGATTCCCTTGTTCGAAGGGAGCAATAGTTGGGTACTCGGCCCCGAAAAAACAAAAAGTGGTAAAGTAATCTTTGCCAATGACCCCCATATAGGTTTTTCACAACCATCGGTTTGGTATGAGGCCCATATCAAAACACCTAAATATGAAAAGTATGGGTATTACATTGGTGGCATGCCATTTCTTTTATTAGCGCATGACAGAACGCAGGCCTATGGTTTAACCATGTTCGAGAACGATGATGTAGACTTTTTTTATGAAGAAAACCATCCTAGCGATAGTATGCAGTATAAAACCTTCGCTGGCTGGGCAAATTATGAAACGGTATCCAGGACGATTAAAGTAAAAGGTGAAGCGGCTGTAGATTTCAGCTTTAAGAAGACCTTTCGCGGTCCCGTGATGAACGGTATTGCCGATCAAATAAAGGGTGAAGTGCCTATTTCGATGTGGTGGGAATATACCCAAGGAGACAATCAGGTAATCGATGCCATATACCACCTATCCCACACAAAGAGTATCGATGATTTTCCGAAGGCACTTAAAAAGATTCATGCGCCTGGGCTCAATGTAATGTACGGTGATGCCAAAGGAAACATTGCTTGGTGGGCCTCCGCACATTTGTATCAAATTCCGGATAGCGTCCGTACCAAGTTTGTTCAAATGCCTGGTTCGGGACTTTCTACAAAAAAAGAATACCTAGATTTTTCCCAAAACCCCCAGGCGATCAATCCACCTTGGAAGTACGTATACTCGGCCAATAACCAGCCCGATTCTATTGTGGGGATGTTGTACCCGGCATATTACTTGCCCGAGAATAGGGCGAAACGAATTGTACAGCTTTTGGAACCCAAAAATGACTGGGATGTCACAACCGTTTCAGAAATGATGGTCGATGTGACATCCGCGGTAAATCCGGGCATTGTTGCCAATCTTGCCAATTCGATTGACGTAAATACCGCTTCAGGAAAGCAAATCAAAATATTGGATAAGATGAAGGCTTGGAAAGGATCGTACGGTTTGGAAAGTGTGGAAGCCACGATTTATACGCGCTGGATTTACTTTGTGCTTAAAAACACCTTTTCTGATGAAATGGGACCACTTTTGTT
>CALLVX010000187.1 GCA_938010765.1 uncultured Flavobacteriaceae bacterium
TAAGATAAAAGCGAAATACCTGCAACTATACCTCAATGAGTTCGTCTACAAGCTTAATAGAAGGTATTTTGGTGAAAGAATATTTGATAGGTTAGTAATAGCAAGCATTACAGCAAGTGGACATTAAACGGATATACAAAAAAAAGGTGATGGAATTTATGGAACAGCTATAACTTAGCTAAAAGCGATAAAAATGACTCTTAACCGTTAAATCTGGAGATCTAAGTTTGTTCATAAAATGAACATCGCTCGATATGCTGCGTTTCTTAATCAGAACCTTTGGCAAAAAAATAGCAATGAAATTAAAATTACTTTTAGTTACGGTACTGGGTTTTGCATTTGCCGATTGCGGAAGTACAGAAAACCACAATAATGAACAGTCGAGTGAAAAAGATTCGACCTATATCAAAGATTTTAATCAGTACTGGAAGGCAATCGATGCTAATTTTGCCTATTTCGACACAAGAAAAACGGACTGGGACACGGTAAAGGCAATTTATATGCCATTAATAGATACGGTATCGAATAAAAAAAGCTTTGTAAACCTCCTTGAAAAATGCAATAACGAACTTTATAACGGTCACATAGGTTTAAATACCAACACGCAATCCTCAAGTAAGTTGATCCCCACTGCTACAGACCTTTGGGTACGTTATCGTAATGGCAGCTTTTTTATTGAATCGATCCGAGGAAATTCCCTGATTGAAAAAAACGGCCTAAAAGTCGGTATGGAAGTGCTAAAGTACAATGGGGTAGCTATTCATGAAGCCATCAAGGAATTTCTTCCCAGGTCTTTCAAAGATTATGATACCGAGATCTATGAATTTGCCGTAAACACCCTTTTGGCGGGAAAACACAATACGGAAAGAACGATCACTGTGGAAGCTAACGATGAAATCCAAAGCATTCCCCTGCCGTACTCGGAATCTCAAAACTATTACCCCAATAAGGATGTTTTGTCATCCAAAATATTGAAAGGAAATATTGGCTACATTCGAATAAATAATTCACTTGGTACCAACGAGTTAATTAGCAAATTTGATCAAGCATTGGACACCTTGATGAACACAAGGGCATTCATTCTTGATTTACGAGAAACCCCAAGCGGCGGAAATAATACTATCGCAAAGGCGCTAATGGGCAGATTTGTAGCGCAAGAAGCACCCTACCAACGATACCGATACGTGTTAGATGAAAGGGAAACAGGTATAAAACAAATTTGGACAGAACTCGTAATTCCTAGAAAACAGATCTACACCAAACCCCTAATTCTTTTAGTAGGCAGGTGGACAGGGAGTATGGGAGAGGGAATAACAATTGGTTTTGATAGTTTTCAACGAGCTGAAGTTGTAGGAACAAAAATGGCCGGTCTTCTTGGGGGAATATGGAATTATCAATTAAATGAAACGGGCATCGGCTTTCAGTTTCCCGGGATAAAAATCTATCATATCGATCAAACCCCTAGAGAACACTTTATGCCAAAAAACGAAGTCGAAAACAATTCAGAATACTTGCGCAAGGCGATGGAAATTTTAAATAGGGCTACCGGCCGGCAGTAACGTGCTTTGGGTTCGTTTTCCCGTCTGCCCCGGTAAACATTTAGAGCTGCGCCATAAAAAGGGTATATTAGATCGGCCGATCAACCAATGTAAATACAAAGTGAGAACTAAAATCCAGAAAAACAATGGATAAAAAAAATAATGTATTCTTGGCGACCGGGATAGATGGCGTAAATTATGGGCAAAAAGCTATCTTTAGCTTCGTCTAGATTGTGCTGTTGACAATTGAAGCAACGAACCTTAACTGAACCCCTTATGTATCGTATGGAATCTTCGTATCTAAAAAAAATTATTGAAGGCATTCCCAAAGCAGAACTGCACTTGCACATCGAAGGAAGTTTTGAACCTGAACTCATGTTCGAAATAGCCAATAGAAACAATATTTCGTTGGAGTATGATTCTATCGAGGCAGTAAGGAAGGCCTACAAATTTAATAACCTTCAGGAATTTTTGGACATTTACTACGCGGGTGCGCAGGTGCTGATCCATGAGCGAGATTTTTACGACCTCACTTGGGCGTATCTCAGCAAAGTACACAGTCAAAACGTAGTGCATGTTGAGGTGTTTTTCGATCCGCAAACACATACCGACAGGGGAATTGAATTTGAAGTAGTTATCAGTGGCATTTATAAAGCGCTTGAGAAAGCCAAAGATGAATTAAATATTTCCTACAAACTGATCATGTCTTATTTGCGGCATTTGAGCGAAGCAGCAGCATTCGAAACACTTGAAGCGTCGGTGCCATTCAAACATTGGATCGATGGGGTAGGGCTAGACTCCTCTGAACTGGGGAATCCGCCTAGTAAGTTTACAAAGGTGTTCACCGCGTCGGCAGAACAGGGATACCAACTGGTCGCACATGCGGGCGAAGAAGGTCCGGTTGAGTACATCTGGCAAGCACTCGATCTTTTAAAAGTGGTACGAATAGACCATGGGAATCGATGTTTGGACGACGAGGCCTTGGTGCAACGGTTATGTGAACAACATATCCCCTTAACCTTGTGTCCACTAAGTAATGTAGCACTCAAGGTTATTCAAAAAATGGAAGACCATCCTCTTTTGAAAATGCTCGATAAAGGAATTTTGGCGACCATTCACTCTGATGATCCTGCCTATTTTGGGGGCTATATGAATGAGAATTACTATGAAACCGCCAAAGCCCTAAACTTAACTAAAGCGCAATTAATGCAATTGGCCATCAACGCTTTTGAAGCAAGTTGGTTGGATCCGATCGCCAAAGAACAGCGTATTTCTGAAGTGAAAGACTATTTCAATTCTTAGGAGGTATGATCTAGGCTAAACATGACTTTGGAAAAAGCTTAGCTGGTCGTGGCTACGCTTTTTGGTTTTAGTATTTTTAGGTAGACCATAACAATGTTGTCTTGTGGCTTGCAAGTATATATGTATAACTCTTGGAAAAACGAATAGCGGCACTTGATAAAACAATGAGCGACTTCCTTTTTTTGAGAAACTTTTATTTCAAGGTGATGTGTAAGAGGTGCAGGTACCGACCCTTGTTGGGATATTTTTTTTAATTCGCTTAGCGGTAGGTCCAAACTTATTTTTTCTATTTTTGGTTTGACCAACGATCAATAGTTTTCATGGACGTCTCTGCGGAGCTACTTTTTTTTTTTAGTGCATTGGGGGCCTTCAATGGGGTACTGTTAGGATGCTACTTTTTAATTTTTGCACGACCTAGAAGTATCGCTACCTGCTTCCTTGGCATGTTGGTGTTAATGTTGAGCATTCGAGTAGGAAAATCGGTGTTTTTCTACTTCAATCCTGATTTAGCATTTCTTTATCTTCAATTTGGTTTGACGGCCTGTTTTTTTATAGGCCCTTTTCTTTATTTCTATACGTCATCCGTATTAACTCCCGACGACAAAATGTATAAAACTTGGCGAGTGCAATTAATTGTACTGGTCTCTATAGCGATTATCGGTGGAATACTATATCCTTTCGAGACCAATCATGACCTCTGGCGCCCCTATGTTTGGCAGGGTATTTATAGCACATGGTATGTATATATTATAGCAACAGCCTTTGTACTACGCAAACAAATTAAGAAATTGTTCAAAAAGAATGAGAGGTTTAATAGTATGGAGATATGGCTATTGACCCTTATGGTGGGGAATTTTATGCTTGCCACGGTATACATTACATTAGATATAACATTCTACATTGCTGGTGCCCTCAGTTTCTCGTTTTTGATTTATTTATCCGTGCTTTTTGTATTTTTTAATCGGAAGAAAAAAAATATATTGTATGTCCGTAAACACCCCTAATTTCAATATAATTTCGTATATTTAATTGATAATATTATAGTTAAATATGGATATATTTTCTTTTGGGGTACATTTTACAGATGAACAAAGTTGTAGATTGCATTTTAAAGAGCA
>CALLVX010000188.1 GCA_938010765.1 uncultured Flavobacteriaceae bacterium
CCAGGATTAACATGCCAATTCTCGATGGAAGGTTCAGTCTTTCCGGTTTTGATATGAAAAAGTCAAAGGCGGTGGTCAACAAACTGGAGATAGAAACAGGAAACGCTCCATTATTTTCAAAGAGAAATTTCTTGATTTATAAAAACAGGTCGGTGTACTATGATGAAGAACGATACGGTTCTCAAACAGATTATAGTGTTTTTATAGAAAAAGAATCCATGCCCGATGCTGATTGCCCTATTTTTTATAGTTCTTACTATAATCCTCTTTCACTTATAGGCACCATCTATAGTTATGAATTTGGTGAAGCTTCAGAGGCGGCCTGCGGAACCATGGGAAATGATCTCGGGGTAACCTCAATCAATATAAAAACAGGTTCGGAAGTTTCACTAATGTCGCTGGTTGATGAAAAAGAGTTGGTCGCCGCTTTCAAAGAGGATTCTTGGGTAGTGAAAACAGTAAAAGAGAATGAGGGAGTATCCCTGAAAAATATTCAAAATTTTCAGGATATTCTAAACCTGTTCGAGAAAGATTTTGCCGGAATTAAGTTTACGACCTCTGGTTTTTGTATCCTCGGCTTTAAAAACGGAAAAGCGAAAATACGTTTTGTAGGGCGCGAATATATGGGATTCAACCATTATCGACATTTGCAATTGGGTTTTGAACTTCCCATTAAAAAGCAAGCGGAACAGCTTTTTGCAGATGCGAATAACTTCTATGTGGGAGCATTTGTAAATGGTCTAACGGAGTAGTGCACCCCTCCATAAAAAGCGAATTGAATGAACTATTTCGATGCAATTAATGTGGAACGCAATGTATTCCTGACCAAATTAGAGGAACCCGAACAAAACATCTTGCAATTTGAACTCACGATAGGAAGGGTTGGCGAATTGGAAAAAGATGAAGTAATTCAGGGTGTGGTACTAGGGCCCGTTCGTCCTATATTTTATGATGAGCAAAGTGAAACATATCGCGTTACATTCAATTCGTATGTTGCGTATTCAGTGTTAAATGAACGCTTTGAAAACCTTGGTGATAATGGGTATGTAGGTGAAAAAATTCGGATCTACGACCGGTCCAATTTTTTAGAGTACCTAAAGGCAGACACTTTTGCCACAAAAGAGTATCCAGGAGATTTTAAGCACTATGCCTTCGTTTCAATCAAACATATTGTAAATGTGGCGGCCACCCAAGAACCCGTAATAGAACAAATTAGTAACCGTTATTGAAAAAGGAAATATTTTCCGATATGGGAAGAAATAACACCGAAAAACATTGGCATAAACATGCCTCTTGGGTCGCATGGGCGATACCAGACAAAAACACAACTAGATGGATGCGTTTTGTAATTGTTTGAGAATTTATTAAAACCCCTGAAATAGGGGATGCACAGCGCAGGTTATTAGCACATCTTTGTAGTAAATATGAGCAGCCAAAGTATGTTTTATGCCCATATATCAACAAGACTACTTGAAACAAAAATCAAGAATGGAAAATCGGTAAAATACTGAAAATGTATCGTTCTTGCGAAAGGTGCCGGAGCAGGAGATGAAACCTTTGATAGAAGGGTATCTAAACTATATGCGGAAATTCAAATACCTTCGCTATATTGTCTTTGGTGTGATGGCCGTTATCGTAGGGTATAATCTTTTGTTACCGGGAAACAGTTCTCTTTGAGCGAGCTAAATACCCTAAAAATGGCCATGGCTTCGATAATGGGCGTTTTGTTCTTTTACCAATAGGTTTGGGATGGGTGCTTTTTAAAACACTCAGAAAATTGAAGGGGGAATTGAACACCACCGCCCATAAGCACGGAATAGACGAAAAACCGCTTCGAAAGGAATTCCACATATTTGTAAAGGCCAATTTGGGCGAACCAGGATTAAGATAAAACCAAAAAAACAACAACAATGAAAAAATATCTTAGCAGTATCAGTATCATAACGATACTAGCATTGGCTTATAGCTGTAACTTTTCGGCCTCGTATAACAAAGATTTTACTACGGGCATAACCTCCAAAGGGAATGGGTTGTCTGCGGAGAGCGTGTACCTTTCAGATGGGGAAGAGGGTATGAAAAAAAGAGATTTCACCTATGGTGAAGTGGTCTATACCAATTTTGAAAGCATGGAAGGTTTCGAGATCGAGGGAGGAAAGTTTTTTCCTCAAATGAGCGTAGCGATCGTAACCAAAGGTGGCGATACCATAATGCAAAGTAAAAAGTTATTTGCCGATGGGACAGGTTTTGATGCTGGGCTCACCACCTTGAACGGTAATGTAAAAATGGCCGACCCGATTGTTTCCGATGGTGCGTATAGCCTGCATTATAAAGTATGGGACACCAAAGGGGATGGGGTATTTGCCTCTGAAATGGATTTCAAGGTGAAAAAAGATCCGTTGATTACCAGCAAAAAGAAAGGCTTGGATTTTACGGAAATCTATATTATCGCAGACATGGAAAAAAGAGTGGTCACCGACGGCGTTGTACATTTTAACGAATCCTTGTTGTTTAATTTTCAAGACCTCAGTGGTTACACCAAAAAAAATGGGGCCATTGAAGTGAAAATGGATATCAAGGTGACCGATGATTCCGGAACGGTGCTGTTAGATATGAAAGACGCCTTCAAACAACCTATTAGAAACGAAGCACTGCTAAAACAGGGGCTTTCGGCAACTTTGACCTTGACCAAAGGAAAGTTGGAAAATCCGATTACGTGGCAAGTTCATGTGCAAGATAAGAATAGCGATGCTTCTTTTGAGGCCGCGGCAGAATTAACCGTAGCGCAGTAAACCTATGGAAAAAATCGTGCATTCACTTTTCGAGTTCAATATCCCCAAGGGTTTTGATGTTCGGCATGAGAATAAGATAAGTTCTAGAGTCCAAAACAACAGAATTCCCTATGAACATCAACCCAGTTTTGTAAAGGTTGGTCTCGGGGAAATTGCTGATATTGATAATGAGGATTACCAAGGAGCTACTTTTTTAGAAAAATTAGAGGATGCTTATATCTCCAGTAGTTTCATGGCAGAAAAACTATTGATTCAGGAGATTGATTTCAAAGGATATAAAACCTACGTTATACATGCCAAGACCGATGCCGTTTTTCAAAAGAAACACTACAAGATTCGCATGGCCTATTATTTGCTGATGTTGGACGATCGCTTTTATTTGGAATTCGCTGCACACCACGAGATGAATAATGGCACGGAACTGCTGCCTTGGGTAGTAGATGCCTTTGAATCGTTGGAAGTATATGGGGACAAAGCAACGCGACATGCTGCAATAGCCGCTTTTCAAGCGGATTTAGACGCTATGGTTGCCAAAAGGCCACAGCAAGAAGAAGCAAAAGCTTCGTATGAAGTCTTGGAAATTCCTGAGGATGGCAAGGAACAATTTACCATAGGGGAGTTGGATCTTGTTATCTCAGAGGAGCACAGCAAATTAGAGATAAGCACTTTTGGAAAGGACCTGTCATTGCATATCCAGACGGAAAAAACACAGCCTAAAAAGAACTTCCTAAGTGAATACAATGATGGGGTTGTTGCGCTGCGTTTAAACGTGTCAGGAGTTCATTCAAATGGCCATCCCATAGGAGTATTTACCTATGAGAACGGGAAGACCGGTGCGCCGCTCCATTTACACATGTATCTAGATGGGGTCGATAGCGCGTGGGACTTTTACGGGACCGTTCGTTTTGAAAGGGAATGGGTTCTTGTCCTTGGCGAATTGCGTCATGGTTGGGAAAACAAATCCTCGATACCCATTAAAATCATCAAACAATTCAATATCGAAAATTTGGATTGGAGCGCTTACCGTTTCAAGAGTATGGATGAGGCCGCAACGGCCCAACCAAAGGATGTTCGTTTTTTGATCCTTACCAATCCCGATTTTGAGGAACTGCCAGATGCCTTGTTTGAATTTAGCAACCTAGAGGAACTGTACATCGCTCAAAAATCAAATCACTGGGATTCGGAAAAAATACCGTTAAAAAGTATTTCAGAGCGAATAGGTGTTTTAAAAAAATTGAGCAGTTTTCATGTGAACGGAGCACATATTAAAAAATTACCAAACGCATTGGGAGCCCTAAAGCAGTTAAAAAGTATAAGCGTCAATAATTGCGAACTGCTAGCGGTGCCTGAGAATATCTGGAGCCTTCCCAAGTTGGAATGGCTTTCTTTACAGGAAAACAGCATTACGGTTATTCCGGATACTATGAATCTCCCAGTATTGAAGTCTATAAACTTAAAAGGGAACAAATTAAAAACACTTCCAGAAAGGCTGGCGAAGCAACCGTTTTTAAACAGGTTGAAAATTGAGGATAACCCTTTAGAGTCCTTACCCGAAGAATTTAATACGATCGAAAAAGTTGAACTTTCAATGGCAGATAAAAAAAGGCTGCTTGACTTTGAATACAAAGGTGCTGATGGAAAAGGAACAACCCCATGGGACGATACCGTATTCTGGTCCCAAAACGATCCTGAGTTACTACCTGAAATAAAGAGGGTTGTTGCAGAAAATAAGCTGGAAGAACATGCAAAGGGATTGCAATCATTGGTCAAAAAGAGTATCGGCTTTGCACACGATGGGGAAGAGAAGTACAACCAATTGGGCAATCATCGATTCGGTGGCATGCCCGATTTACCTGAAACGATCCCCTATCCGCGATTTGGCGAGAATTGGCGCGATGACAAGGATGACTATACTTACGAATTTATAGGCCAAATCAATTGTTCGGAAATCGCAGATTTGCAAGCGTACCTACCTCGAACCGGGATGCTATTTTTCTTTTTGGAAACCATTCACAATATCTATGGCGGAAATAACAATCCGGTAAAAGTGATCTATTGCGAAAATACCGATAAGCTGTCTTCAGGAAAACGATTTCAGTTTTCCGAAGAGGATTATTCTGAAATGTATGGCCCCGAGTATACTCCTTACAAGGTAAAAGCAACTAAAATGAACAGTGCGCCATCTTTTTATGCCAGCTACGTGAATACCCATTTGTTTTTGGGAGAAGCAAAAAAACTAAGAGAGGATGAGGCGTTGTTGGAAGATTTGTACGACCGCTTTGAGGAACCTTTAAATGAAAAGAACCCATTTGAATACGCGGTGAACGCCTATGGCTTTGCACAACATGAACATCCTGAACTTCAGGCGTCTTTAAAAAAGAAAGGAAACCCAGAGGATTGGATGGTGCTGTTGACGGTCACTTCAAGTGGGGATATGCAATGGGGGGATGCAGGAGACCTCTTCTTTGTAATACACAAAAGTGATTTGGCAAAGCGCGATTTTAGCAATGTTTTTGTTACGATAGAAAGTAGTTGATACAAAAAAAAGTGAAAGTATGAAGCAATTTTTTTTAATACTCGTTGGGGTGGTTGTCCTTATTTTTCTTTTTGCGCTTTTTCTTTTCTGGGCAGCTTCCAGGCCTAAGTTCAAGGATGTTTCGGATAAAAGTCCGTTTGTTGAGGTGGTCGATAAACGCTTAACCACGAAACGAAAAACCTTGGTGATGAAGTATCCGGGAAATCCCATAGATGAAAAATATACCTTGGTGCTTGAGGATGGTAGCGGCTTTGGGATGGATGCCGACTTAGAAACCTTTGCTACATTGCCCATCGGCACTGAAGTACGTATTGATAAAGTAGAATTGCATACGGGCAGGGTGAGCGGAACGACCACGGCCTATCTTTTTGGAGAAGTATATAGCCGGGAAACAGAACAGGAATACCTATTTCAATACAGTTGGGGATACTACCATTCTTTACAAGAAGACAAGCCGTATTGGACGTTCGATACCGCTTTTTGGCAGGAGCATGCCTTGGAAGGTAAGTACTTTATTGAAGTGCCATGAATAATAGGGGGTAAATTGGCCAGATTCCGATCACTTTTAGTTGCAAAATGCGCGCTCTGTTATTTTTTTAGGTACCCGCTTCCTCCATTATTGGAGACTTGTTTTTAACATACTTTTCCGGCCATTGGTCTTGCTTGAAATAATGGGAATGATGACACGTTTAAAATGAACGGTCGAAGTAATGATGAAGGCAGGACTCATTGGCGAAATATAAAAATTTTTGGGCCCCGCTCTTTATTGATATACCGTAAATGATCTACGAAATGACTTTAGAAAACCAACTACTAGATGCTGTTATTCAAGACCAAAAAGAACGAATCGTTTTGGGCTTATCACCCTTTGGTGACATTTTCTTCAAAGAAGACAATGGGTGCGGTCAAATGCTTTTTTCAGTTTGTCAAATAGTACCACCAACGCGCCCTAGGGACAATCCAGCTAAAAAAGGCGAGTTCATGTTCGAGCTGCGCGTGGTTGCCTTGACTGAAAAGGAATTCAAAGGCTTTCTGAATTCTGGTATCGGTCGTTTGTTCGGGTTAACCGGTTCCCGGCAATTTCAAGAGTTGTATGATGACATTGTTTTGCGTCGTGGGCTACGGGCGGCCTTAAAAAAACGTTTGGGGAAATTAGGAAGCAATGAGGTCTATGCCTATTGCCATGATGATGACTACAATAGCACGAACCCTTTTGCTACAAGGCTGAACAAACAGGTTTATTTAGAAGAAGTACTTGCTTTTGCAAAGCAGTTTCCCAGACAATACTATACCGATATCTATCAATTGGCGGGCGCTGGTGAAAGCGGTCCCTTTGTTCTCAAACGCTATCTTGGTTACGGCTTTGAAATACCTGATCCGCTTTTTGAATGTACAAACCTAAAATCATTGGCCATCTATAAACAATCAGTGAAAGCACTCCTTCCTGAAAAACTAATACGGTTTAAAAATCTAAATTCACTTGCCCTTGACAATGTCGGTGGTCTTTCGAAAGAAATTCTAGAGAGTATTCATAAACTACCTTATTTGGTAGAACTAAGTTTAACCAATACCGACAAGTACGCCGGTAGGACTGTTTTTTCTGAAATTCCTCCTCGTCTAAACCAATTACATAGTCTTCGTGCTTTCAGTTTCGCGGGGCATACGCTTTCTAACTGGGCGGAAATAGGAAAGCTTAAAAACCTGAGAAAGCTGGATCTGTCGAATTGCGGACTCACTTCAATTTCTTCGGATATAGCCGGTTTGGAGCACTTGGAAGAATTAAACTTAAGCAATAATAAAATCAAGTGTTTACCAGAAGGTTTAAAGGAATTGAAAAACTTGAAAGTACTTCGACTCAACGGAAATTGCCTTACAGAGGTTCCATCATGGATCGAGCATTTAAAAAACCTTTGGTTACTAGATCTAACACAGTCAGAATTGACCAGTTTGCCAAAAGAGATCGCTTCCTTGCCGAGAATAAGCGAACTTCATTTGAAAAAGAATCCGTTTCAAACCTTACCGAAAAATCTGTTGGCACTTCCCAAGAAAACGGTAAAAATCGAAATGCGCAATGAAGCTTTGTATGATGCGAAGGCCAAGGCGAAATTAGCTAAATACCCAAAAGGCAATGTGAAATTCGAAAAAGATTTTAATTTCAAACTGATGGTGATCAATCAATTAATGTACCGGGATAAGGTGCTGTTTCCCAAGTTCGATATTTGGGATTTTGTCAAGACCTATACGAAACGGCACATCGATATTGAAGTCGAAGGGTATGAACCCATTGCCGAGTCGATAGCCTATTTTAAGAATCTTGAAATTCCTATGGATTTGTTGATCGACATCAAAGAGTTGAAACCGGACGGAGGAGATGAGATTTATCGTCAAATCATTCCTTTTTGGGATGGGGAAGATGACCAATTTGAGGTACGTTCCGTCGAAGACGTAACATACATTCCCAATCTAAAGGCAACAAATAACATGAACTTTCCCAAAGAATTGATAAAAGAGCTTCGTGCAATGAAAATTAAAGTGGCCAACTATTGATTTTTCACTGAAAACAGGGTGACCAAGAAATAAGAATCCCCTTAATTTTAATGTTTGGATCATTCCTGAAATAAGAGGAATGTAAACAGGTTTAAAATAAACGGTAAAAGCAATGATCAAAGCACAACTCATCGGTAAAATATACAGGGCGTTCGAAGGTGTTGCCTTAGAAGATGGTGTGGGGCTTTGGGAAGGCCAGGCCTTGGATGATTATTTGCAGGGGGATGCCTATGAAGTACTTAAAGCTAGAGATGAGCGCTCAGACTGGCAAAAAATCTCCATTGTCACACTTTATAAATGCAATAGCTCGTTGTCCTTTTTTGATGCCAAGGGCATGCGTTTTCATTTAGGGCTTTACCTTCTTTTTGCGCTTGATGTTTTTATGGATGAAGAAGAGGAACTGCATGAAGATAAAAATTTCAAACATTCCCCACCTGAGGTGTATTTTGCGTTGACTTATGAGTTGAAGTCTGATTATTCAAAAAATCGATTCGCTTTATTGAGTGCGAAGCAAGTGGAATGT
Organism: uncultured Flavobacteriaceae bacterium; assembly: GCA_938010765.1. Classification (GTDB taxonomy): domain Bacteria; phylum Bacteroidota; class Bacteroidia; order Flavobacteriales; family Flavobacteriaceae; genus Pelagihabitans. Next base: position 8,396 of record CALLVX010000188.1, read on the forward strand.
GTTATTGATTTTTTGGAGTACAACAAAGTAGAAAATGAACGGCACTTTGTAAAATATATGATAAAACCAAAACCATCTTCGGTTCAAAAATCTAGGGAATTGCTAAATGCCATTGCTTTTTGGAAAGGTAGGATGTTAATTGGATAAGATGAAAAATAACACTTTCAAACAAAAGGCATTCAAGCGCTACTTAGTATCGTAGTTATTTTTCTAGTGTGGGTGGCGTTGTTCGCCAGTAGCACAACCAAAGCATCGGTTTTGGGTCTTTTTGGTTATTTTTTAGGACAGACGATCATTCTAAGCTGCGCTGCGGCTATTGTGTTCTTTGCGCATAATTATTATGTCAAAGGCAAAAAGGATGATCCCAGAAATAGGCAACCGTAGGGTCCCAGGTTGATGCGTTCTGATCTGTGGTTCCGTAAAAATAAATAACCCGCATACCTATCTGCTGGCACATCAATTTGAATTCCCCATTTACAGGGTGTTTATAGGCGTTTTTTTAGCATATTTTTGTAATTGAAAGTAGAATCAACATAGAATTTTAAAAAAAAACAAAGTATGAATAATGTTAAAAAGGTGCTAGTTGCGGTTGTTTTTCTAACCGTAGCAAGTTGTAACACTGTGCCCGATAATTTTGATTGGGGGTATGTGATTGAGGGTAGTTATCAGAATAAGTTCTTTGATATAGCATGGCAAATTCCCGATAATTGGGAGTACGATGACACCTATGCGCAACAATGGGCCAAAACGGCCAATCCCGAATTTGTGAGGCTTGCAGAAGCTGTGTACGAATCAAAACAACGAATTAAAATGCCACCGCAACAAGTAAAAGAGACGCTGCTCTTTAGACTTAACAAATCTGAACAAGCATCGATATTATTGTATGCTGAGAACCTTAGCCTCATAGAAGGTGCAGATATCAAAGACTTGGATGACTATATGGTACAGACCTTGTCAGAGGCAAAGGGAAATGCCCAAATAACACTTGATTCGGAGGATTATGAAAGTGAACGCATTGGCGGCGCTACTTTTTATAAATTAACAGGGACGCTAAGCGTACATAATACAAAGGCTTTGGAACAGTATTATTTCACTGTTATCAATGGCTTTGGGCTTACGGTTTTATTGAATGCTCAAGACGAAACAGCCATGGTAGAACTTGAAAAAGCGTTGGAGTTCCTTTCCTTCTAAAAAACAATTTTACTTATTTGTACATACGAAGTCACAGCAGATAATCGTTTAAATAGGACCAGTTTTCGACCCAATAGTTACTAAACCGCGCTACATGTTTTGGAATAAAAAACCCAGATTGCCCATTACTCCCGAAGATCAAATTTGGGTAGAGGAATCGCTTTCTTTTTTAAAGAATAGTATAGGCGCGGAAAAAATCAAAACGTTTAGGACCATAACACCCACAAAGGGGTTTTTTGATAGGGATTTTAACAACTCTGAGGAAGATGCCCATTTTGTTTTAAACCGATGTGAGGAATTTATGGAGATAGAAAAAGGGCATATGACGCTTGATTTCTATACCGAAGAAAACAACTATCTAGATGACGGTACGTTGCTGAGTTCTAACGCCGATCTTATGGGTAGGTCTTTCGGTGCAGCGGGTACCTATCAAAAACAAGGCGGCAAAACGATCATTCGTCTAGAGCGTGGGCAATTAAAACAAACAGAGAGCCTGATCGGGACTATTGCGCATGAGTTGGCCCATGAAAAGTTACTAGGTGAAAACCGAATCCTTGAAAACGACGAATACCTCACAGATTTGACCGCCATTGTGTTTGGCTTTGGAATCTTCATTGGGAATGCCCGTTTTCAATTCGCTTCAGGAACCAAAGGCGGTTTTGGTTGGGAAATGAAAAGCCAAGGGTATTTACCTGAGCAGTTGATTGCCTATGCAATGGCATCCCTATCACTTAAACGCAACGAAAAAGAAAGGAGCTATACAAAATACCTTGCAACTTCTTTACAGACCTATTTTGAGCAAAGCATTCACTATTTGAATGCTACAACAAATGAAAAAGATGTAACCGTTTTTTGGCGAGAGGAACAAGCTGCCGAGAAGCAAGTTCTTTTTCAATCTACTGAACCAACTGTAATTATACCCGTTGAACCTTTTGATTCTGCTGAGTTAAAAAAATTACAACAAGAAATGATGGAGGCCTGCTATGCCGTTGATGTAATGGAAGTCGAAAGGCTTTTGAAAATGGGGCTTTCACCAAACTTCAATACCATAGGAGGATCGCCTTTGGCAATAGCGACTAAAAGACGTAGTAAAGAGCTAATTGATTGTTTGCTTCAGTATGGCGCAGATGTTAACTTTTCCGAAAAAGAGTCCCTTTTTGATACCACGCCCTTAATGGCGGCATGTAAGGAAGGGAGCCTCTTAATGGTCGAAGAATTGCT
>CALLVX010000189.1 GCA_938010765.1 uncultured Flavobacteriaceae bacterium
ATAAAGTACATAGCATTGACTTTGTGATAAGCGATTTCGACCCCCAGGACTTCAAAGAAAAAGTGCAGAAATTACATGTGCCACCTAAAACGGCAAGGGGTATCGACGTTCGGTACATGTATTATCAATTTGTATGGTGTGACGATTTCACAACTAAATCATGCAAACAACCCATAGTATCATACATCAAATGAAAGCAAACCACCAAAACAACACCGTAAAGATTATACGCAAGATTCTTTTGAAAATCGGTGTCAATGACGGGCCAGAACTAAAAGTTGACTTTGATGAAGGATTGAGTGAAACCGAAATAGACAACCTCATCTATATCCGTGACACCCTGAACCTATGCCGAAATCAAATGAGGTATCACCTATGGAAAATGAAAGCCACGTTTGACGGTCTCGACCTTTTCGGGGAAGAATGGATAATCAGTAAATTGGAATCGACACGAAAAGAACTGCCGGAATACGAAAACTTTTTTGATCAAATGGAAGGAGCGGCCCAGATGGACGTGTATTTGAATTTGGTATTGGTCAATCATGGACTAGAATGTTTCTACGCTATTACTCATGATGTAGAATTGAATTGACAGGGCCGAGGGAAAAGTTCCTTGGGGGATTTTCTTTAATCTCAAACACAGGGGATATACTTTTTAAATAAGGCTAGATTAAATCTACCGTACATAAATCGTACAATTACACAAAAATCAAAACCCTAATAAAATGATTATCAAATTATTAGGGTTTTCTAATGTGGGCAATGAGGGATTCGAACCCCCGACCCCCTCGGTGTAAACGAGGTGCTCTAAACCAACTGAGCTAATTGCCCGTAAAGGTGTGCAAATATAGAACGTTTTTAGAAACGCCAAAAGAAAAAAGAATAAAAAATTAAAGTACCTCGGCCACCACAAAATTACTACCGCCAACAAACACAAGACCTGTTTCTTTCGCATTTTTTTTCGCAGCCTCCAAAGCTCCTTTTACCGAGGTATACACCGCACCTAAAAGTTCGAAATCGGCTGCACTTTTTTGCAGTTCAATAGCATCCAAACCACGGGGAATATCGGGCCTGCAAAAATAGTAACACGCATTTTTTGGGAAAAGTGGAAAAATATTGACCAGGTCCTTTCCCTTTACAAAACCAATAACAATATGAAGGGAATCGTATTCTTGTTGAAGTAATTGCCCTAAAACTAGCAAGAGGCCTTCACTATTATGTGCAGTATCACATATAATACGTGGTGATTTTCCCAGCACTTGCCACCTGCCCAAAAGACCTGTGTTTTCAACAACCTTTGTAAGACCCGTAACAATATGCACCTTCTGTACTTCAAAAGCCGTAAGCTCGTTTAACACCGCCGTAACCCCCCTACTATTTTTTTCCTGGTAGTTCCCTAGCAAAGTTGTCTTAAAAGAAGTTTGCTCCGTTTGATCTGCAAAAACCAACTTTGCACCACGCTCCTTTGCGACCCTTTTGAAAACTTCCGCAGTCTCCTCCTGATACTCACTGATCACTACCGGCACTTTGGTCTTAATAATACCGGCTTTTTCGAAGGCTATTTTCTCCAAGGTATCTCCCAACATGTCGGTATGGTCAAACCCAATGTTTGTTATCAACGACACTTCTGGTCGTATGATATTGGTAGAGTCGAGACGCCCTCCCAACCCAACTTCTATAATAGCAATGTCAACTTCCTTTTTTGAAAAATACGAAAAGGCCATGCCTACGGTCATCTCAAAAAAAGATAGTTGATTGGTTTCAAAAAAAACTTGGTTCTCCCCAATAAATGTAGTGACGAATTTTTTAGGCAATGGTTTCCCGTTGATTCGGATACGCTCCCGAAAATCTTTTAAATGGGGCGAGGTGTATAGCCCTACCGTATAACCCGCTTCCTGAAGTATAGCGGCCAACATATGACTGCTTGACCCTTTGCCATTGGTACCCCCAACATGAATACTTTTGAATTTTTTCTCGGGATGCCCCAGATGTTCGGCCAGTAGTTTGGTCTTATCCAGTTTGGCGTTGAATGCCGTTTTTCCTTTTTGCTGGTACATTGGAAGCTGGTGAAACATCCAATCAAGGGTCGCTTTGTAGGTCACTTATTCCCCCAGTTTAAAATTGACCACTACAAAGCCTACTTGTTGGCTTGGCGCCTTGGAATCGAGGTTCCATTTATGCATGAATGCGGTTCTTTTTGCAGGTTCTAAAAGGCATGCCGCGTTATTGGTCGTACCCTTGACACCTGGAGTGGCACTAATTACCTTCCCGTTCCTATCAACTAGAATCTTGACAACAACACGCCCTTCCTCATTACATTCTTGCTGCACTTTTCCTTTGTTCACTAGCGATCGTCCGTTAAGGCCATAGCCTCCCGTTCCATTTCCCGTACCTGGGCTACCATAATAGCTGGTCGCATAGGGATCCCCATCTGGTTGTCCCTTATCACCTGCTCTATTGTCATCACCCTCTGAGCCAGATGCAGTGCCGTCGGACTTATTGAGGCCTCCCATCATTTCATCGAGCTTTTTCTTCTTGGCCTCTTGTTCTCGTTGCGCCTTTTCTTCGGCTTCTTTTTTTTGTTGTGCTATTTTTGCCGCCTTTGCCTTTTCTCTTCGTGCCTCATCTGCCGCTTTTTTCTTTGCAGCCTTTACAGCCTCATCGGCCTTTCGTTTGGCATCTTTGGCCTGCTTGATCTTAATAGCTTCTTCATCTTCACTGGTAAGCACTTTTTCGGATGGAGTCTCTTTTGCCGAAACTTCTTCTGGCACTTCTTCTTTGACCTCCTCTACCGCTTCTTCAACAGCTTCTTCTTGCTTTGTAGGTTCTACTGGCTGCGTATCTAATGGCTCGGATCGAATTTTCTCTTTGGGTTGTACTTGCCCACTACCAAAATCGGTTGTCCCGAAATTTACCGAAATACCGTTTTCAAGGGGTGGGTCCATGTAGTTAAGGCCTATATAGAACAATATAAGCAACAACACACTTAGGAGTAAAGTGGTGAGTGTGAAAGATTGTTTTTTGTGTCTCGTATCTAGTAACGACATTAATTGGGTCGCACGGCCAAGATTACTTTGTAATTGTTCCTATTGGCAATATCCATTACGTTGACCGCTTCTTTAATAGCGACGCTTTCTTCTGCCCTCAGAATAATCGTGGGTTTCTCTTGTCCTTCAAGTGCCTTTTTTAATTCAATTTCTATATATTCTCCGTTGATTCTCTCATTGTTCACAAAATACTGTAAGTTCTTATCGATACTCACAGAAATATTTTGTGTATTGGTTGATTTACCCTTGGCTTTGGGCAGTAATAAATCTAGTGCATTGGGTGAATTCGCCGTTAGCATAAAGAATATCAGTAATAGAAATACAATATCCGTCATAGACGACATACTGAAATCTGGGCTCACTTTATTTCTTCCTTTTAACTTCACGTTCGATCTGTTTTTTTAGAACTCAACTTGTTTCTGAAACTATAGTGGTTATTCAAATATATCCTTTAGAGAAAAGATTTTTTTGTCTTTGTTCTTTTCTCTACAATTATCTCTTTTATAAGGGCTCGTTCAATAAATCGAGAAACTCCACTGCGTTGGCCTCCATTGAATGCACTACCTTATCGGTTCTGTTCACCAAATGGTTATACCCCATATAGGCAATAATACCAACGATAAGACCCGCTACCGTAGTAGTCATTGCAGTATAGATACCTGATGCCAATGACCCCATTTCTGCCTGTCCGCCACTAGTGGCCATTTCGTGGAATGCCAAAATCATACCAATTACGGTACCTAAGAAACCGATCATGGGTGCAGCACCGGCAACCGTAGCCAAAACACTTACGTTTTTCTCGAGTTTATAAACCTCCAGGGTACCTGCATTCTCAATCGCGGTGTTGATGTCGTCTAGCGGTTTCCCAATTCTAGAAACTCCTTTTTCGGTAAGTCTTGCAACGGGAGAGTCGGTTTGCGCACAGAGCATTTTTGCAGCATCCAATTTTCCATTGGAGACAAAATCCCTTATCTGATTCATGAAATTCTTATCTATTTTCGACGCTGCTTTTATAGCTAAGATACGTTCAAAATAAATGTAGAGGGCTACGCCTAACATTAGGAAAAGTACCGATATAATCAAAATACTACCCGTACCTCCATTAAAAATAAGATCAATGACCGATAGGGTCTTTTCTTCAGAAACCACCTCCCCTAATTCAGGGTCTTGTGTCAAGTCTTGAAACAATAACATATACATTCTCTTCTTTAGGTTGCCTTAATAACGGTATTTTGTCGATTAAATTATCCGTGTAGTACAAAATCTCTCATTAACACAAAAGCGCCCGCCCCAGCGACAAAACCTACTAGGGCCAACCAGCTAATTTTTTTTAGATACCAGAAAAAATCGATCTTTTCCATTCCCATGGCCACAACACCGGCCGCAGAGCCAATAATAAGCATACTTCCACCGGTTCCCGCAGAATACGCAATGAAATGCCATAGGGGATCGTCTAAACTTTGAGCAAACATTCCCATACTTGCCGCCACCAAAGGTACATTATCGATTACCGCAGAACCCACACCGAAAAGCATAACCACAATGTCGGTATTGGGAATTGCCTCGTTTAGACTTTCGGCATAATGAAAGAGCATCCCTAAGGATTCCAATGCGGCGACTGCCAATAAAATCCCTAAGAAGAATAAAATACTGGGCAATTCAATTTTCGATAATGAACTATGCACCGGACTATGATGGCCTACGGTATCATCTCCCTCACCTTCTACATTGGAGATACTAAATTTTGAACTACTATAAATTTCAGCAAAGGTCGCCACTACCGCCAAGGATAACATCATGCCTACATAGGGAGGCAAGTGGGTCACCGTTTTGAAAAAAGGAACAAACACGATCGCCCCTAATCCCAAGTACAACATTAAAGACCCATGCTTTGATTTTGGGGCCTCAAGCTCCTCGATATCACTATCGATCTCGCCCTGAAAGGCTTTGAACCGGGTTGCCATCATAACCGGAACTACCATACAAACAATTGAAGGCACCAATACGTGCAGCACCAATTGTAACGCAGAAACTTTGTTGGCGATCCATAACATGGTCGTAGTCACATCACCAATGGGCGACCAGGCCCCCCCGGCATTCGCCGTTACGACAATGATGCCGGCAAACCACAATCTGGTCTCCCGATCCTTGACTACCTTCTGTAAAATGGTAATCAGCACGATCGTGGCGGTAAGATTATCTATTATAGCCGATAGAATGAAAGCTAAAATGGAGAAAAGCCAAAGCAGTTTTCGCTTGCTCTTGGTACGTATAAACCCTTTGATCGTTGCAAAACCATCGAAATAATCAATGATTTCTACAATGGTCATGGCTCCTAGTAGAAACACCAAGATCTCTGCGGTCTTACCCAAGTGATGGAGTAATATTTCGTCTATATGTGTGGGTTCGAGTTCCCTGAGCTCCGCATTCACCTCAAATACATCCATATGCGAAAGCGCGATAATGGCCCATAAAATGGCCATCATGGCCAAAGCTGGTATCAGCTTATCGATTTTCAGATTGTGTTCAAGGGTAATGGCGAGATAGCCCGCCAAAAAGACGATAATAATAATTGTCTCCATCTTAGGTTGGTTTTAAATTAGTTGTTTCAATGCAATTTCGAATCCTGTTTCGCAGATAGCGGTCTTCGATTGATTTTGTTTAAAGATATTCAAAATTGCCTTTCGAATGGTATCGGAGGTATCTTTAAATATCAGCTCTTCGTCAATACCTACTCGCTGCTCCATAAAATAGGCAAACACTCTTGCCATTCCGCAGTTACTTATAAAATCTGGCAAGAGGCTTACACGACCATCTGTGTACTCCATGATCGGACCAAAAAAGATTTCCTTATCAGCAAAAGGCACATTGGCGCCTGAGGAAATAACTTCAAGTCCGGTATCGATCATTTTGGTGATTTGTTCTTTAGTGACCAATCTCGATGCGGCACAAGGCATAAAAATCTCCGTTGGCAGGGTCCAGATACGCTCATTTATTTCTTCGAAAGGGATCATCATATCTGGGTCGGCCATCAAACTATTTCCTTTTTTATTAAGGAAAAATGACTGAATCTCTTCAAAAGAGAACCCTTCTTCTTTAATCACCCCGCCTGCTCGATCAATAATCCCTACTACTTTGACACCCATTTGTGCCAAATAATAGGCAGCAGCCGATCCTACATTCCCAAAACCTTGAATCACCGCTCTTTTCCCTACAACATTGCCTCCGTAGATATCGTAGTAATGGCGCACCGCTTCCGCGACCCCGTAGCCGGTAATCATATCTGCAACGGTATACTTTCGCCTTGTGTCAGGTGAGTACTCCCTACTTTCCAAAGCTTTGATGACTCCCAATCGCAACTGGCCGATTCGGTTGATCTTATCTGCTTCTGTTGGTTTAAAATGTCCATTAAACACCCCTTCTTGTGGGTGCCAAACGCCAGCATCCTCTGTAATAGGAATTACCTCATGTATTTCATCAACGTTCAAATCACCGCCTGTGCCATAATAACTTTTTAATAAAGGGGCAACGGCGGCGTACCATCGTTTTAAAACACCTTTTTTTCGTGGATCATTAGGGTTGAAATTGATACCTGACTTGGCACCTCCAATCGGAGGGCCCGACACCGTGAATTTCACTTCCATGGTCTTTGCCAAGGACAGAACTTCGTTCATATCCAACCCTTCACGCATACGGGTACCACCACCCGCGGCACCACCACGAAGAGAGTTAATGACGGTCCACCCTTCGGCTTCCGTCTCGGCATCTTTCCAGTTAAAAACGATTTCGGGTTGTTTGGCTTCATAGGCCTTCAATAATTCTTTCATTGTATTCGATTTAAAAATAAAACTAGGTGATCTTGTTCTGCATTCATTCGGCATTAGAAACTTTTGATATCCCCCTAAGGGGTTACTGCTGATCCATAATTTTATGGTTTAAATCTTTTTACAAAAATTTGAAGTCAACAAATATAAAAATTTGAAGCGGTATTGTGCTGTTTTCCGCATTCTTAAAATTTTAATTTTTATCTAATAAATCGATTACCAATGTACCTGTTATATTCTATCATAATTTTATATTTGTAAAAAGACTGATTAAACTACTTTCTATGGATTTTTCATTATCGGAAGAACATCAAATGATTCAACAAGCGGCGAGGGATTTTGCCCAAAATGAACTACTGCCCGGCGTTGTTGAACGGGATGACGAACAAAGATTCCCCGCTGAACAAATCAAAAAGTTAGGCGCCCTCGGGTTTCTTGGAATGATGGTAGACCCAAAATACAATGGAAGTGGCATGGACACCATGTCGTATGTAATCGCTATGGAAGAACTTTCCAAGGTAGATGCATCGGCTTCTGTAGTAGTCTCGGTCAACAATTCCTTGGTATGCTATGGTCTTGAAACCTACGGAAGCGAAGAACAGAAGCAAAAATACTTAACTCGGTTAGCTTCTGGTGAGGCAATCGGCGCGTTTTGCCTGTCGGAACCTGAGGCAGGAAGCGATGCTACCTCTCAAAAGACCACGGCCATTGACAAAGGTGACCACTATGTGATAAATGGCACCAAAAACTGGATTACGAATGGAAATTCGGCAGAAATATATCTGGTAATCGCGCAAACGGACAGAGAAAAAGGACACAAAGGAATCAATGCCCTAATTGTTGAAAAAGGAATGCCCGGATTTGAAATTGGTCCTAAGGAAAATAAATTAGGTATTCGGGGAAGTGATACACACTCCCTTAATTTTAATGATGTTAAGGTGCCAAAGGAGAATCGCATCGGTGCTGATGGTTTTGGCTTTAAGTTTGCCATGAAGACCCTTGCAGGTGGCCGAATCGGCATAGCTGCCCAAGCATTGGGTATCGCTGCCGGAGCCTATGAACTAGCCCTTAAATATTCTAAAGAACGCAAAGCATTCGGCACCGAGATAAGCAATCACCAGGCAATCGCCTTTAAATTGGCCGACATGCATACTCAAATCGCAGCGGCCAGACATATGGTCTATAAAGCCGCTTGGGATAAGGACAACGGATTAAATTATGATCTTTCGGGGGCAATGGCAAAGTTGTATGCCTCCCAAGTAGCCATGGAAACTGCTGTTGAAGCAGTGCAAATACATGGAGGCAATGGTTTCGTAAAAGATTACCACGTAGAACGCCTCATGCGGGATGCTAAAATCACTCAGATTTATGAAGGCACTTCCGAAATACAAAAAATAGTAATATCCAGAAGCATTTTAAAAGATTAGTATCGCCTGCATACATGTCCTTGGGTTCTCAGATTTTATTAAAAATAGAACTTGGTATTATAGGCATTAGCCCATCAAGACACTTATACATCATCAACACCCCCTTAACAGTAGGGGGTGTTTTTTCAATTCTACGATAAAAATTCTTTTTACCCACCAAAAAAGAGTCTATTGAGTAAAAATCTTCAACTTAAACCTATACACCCCATCTAAATTGGTTATTAACCGTTTTTGAATTCTCATTTTGCGAGAATCATAAATTAGTCCCCCCAAAAATTCATATTTACATATTTTCAAAGGTTTTATTTGAAACGTTGATTTTTTTATTGGATTTGACTTAAAACACTGATTATTATTCAAATAAAACAATATTTTTGAAGAAATACCACAATATTATGACATTGAAGAAGCAAGGGTTGTACCTACCGGAATTTGAACATGATAACTGCGGTGCCGGATTCATTTGTAGCCTTAAAGGGAAAAAATCGAATGATATTATTCATAAGGCGCTAGAAATTCTTGACAAGTTAGAACATCGAGGTGCGGTAAGTGCGGATGGCAAGACCGGTGATGGGGCGGGAATTTTGATCGATATACCCCATGACTTCTTTCAGGCCGAATGTAATTTTGACTTACCAGAGCCCGGAAGGTATGCCGTTAGCAATGTCTTTTTACCTCAAAAAGAAAACCAGCGAGATTTCTGTACCTCTGTTTTTGAAGAAAACATCAAGAAACAGGGACTTCAGCTGCTAGGATGGCGCGACGTTCCCGTAAACCGTTCCATTCCGGGGCGAATTGCAATGGAAACCGAACCGTTTGTAAAACAACTGTTTATTGCCAAAGCCAATGCCGAGCAAGATGAATTCGATTTTAATCTGAAGCTCTTCATCGCAAGAAAGGTAACCGAACATACGATTTTAGCTTCGAAACTCTCTGAAAGTAAATTTTTCTATGTACCCAGTCTTTCTACTAAAATTATCATTTTCAAAGGGCTGCTAATGCCCAAAGACATTAGTCTTTATTACAAAGACCTGATGGACCCAAGAGTTGTTACCCGACTTTCTCTGGTACATCAGCGCTTTTCTACCAATACGTTTCCTACCTGGGATTTGGCACAACCATTCCGCTATATGTGTCATAACGGAGAGATAAATACCCTCAGAGGCAATGTTAGCCGTATGCGATCCAGACAAGAATTGCTAAAAAGTGATTGGTTCGGAGAAGAAATAAAGAATATTCTTCCCATAATTTTACCCGGAAAATCAGACTCGGCCACTATGGATATGGTCGTTGAACTTCTATTAATGACAGGACGTTCCCTTCCCGAGGTTATGATGATCTTGGTTCCGGAAGCATGGGAAAAAAATACTGAAATGTCTGAAGCTAAAAGGGCGTTCTACGAATACCATTCCTGTATGATGGAACCCTGGGACGGACCTGCTTCTATTCCCTTCACCGATGGGAACTATATAGGAGCTGTATTGGATAGAAACGGACTGCGCCCTTCTAGATATTCGGTAACCAAAGATGGATACGTAATTATGTCATCGGAAACCGGAGTGGTCGACATCGCTCCCGAAAACGTTGAGCTTCATGGCCGTTTAGAACCCGGAAAAATGTTCTTGGTAAATATGCTAGAAGGCCGTATTGTAAACGATGAGGAAATCAAGGAGAATATCGCAAAGCGGCACCCTTATAAAGATTGGCTTGATAAGAACTTAGTACACCTCAAAGACATTCCTTATAACGACTGCCCACTATTTTTAGGGGAATTATCTTTAGAAAAGAGAAAGTCGGTCTTCGGTTATACGCTTGAAGATGTGAATACGATCATCTTGCCCATGAGCAAGACTGCCAAAGAACCTATTGGATCCATGGGATCTGACACTCCCATTGCCGTTCTTTCAGAAAGGCCGCAATTGATTTACAATTATTTTAAACAATTGTTCGCCCAAGTAACCAACCCACCTCTTGACGGGATTCGGGAAGAACTAATTACTGACATAAGCCTTACTTTAGGTAGTGATCAAAATATCTTTGATTCTAGCGAGTTACATTGCAGAAAATTGAAAATACAAAATCCGGTCATCTCCAAAGAAGACCTGGACAAAATTAAAAACTACAATGCCAGTCCTGATTATCAAGTGACCTCTATTCCCATTCTTTACGAAATAGCAAGTGGCTATAACGGACTCGAAGATGCGTTGGAAAATATTTTAGAACAGGCGGTCAAGGAAATAGACCTCGGTACCAATATCATCATTCTATCCGACAGGAATGTCAATGAAAAAATGGCCCCTATCCCTGCACTACTTGCCTGTTCTTTTGTAAACAGTGCGTTGCAGCAACTAGGAAAACGCTCCAAACTCAGTGTCATAATTGAATCGGCCGAACCTCGTGAAGTACACCATTTCGCATTATTATTCGGATTTGGTGCTAGCGCCATCAACCCATATTTGGTGAACGAACTTATCGCGGAACAAATAGAAGAGCTTGAGATTACCGAGTTTACTTTCGATGAGGCAATCAAAAACTATAACAAAGCCGTTGGAAAGGGAATCCTTAAGGTGATGAATAAAATTGGGATTTCGACCTTGAACTCGTATCGTGGTTCCCAACTTTTCGAATGTATCGGTATCAATACGACCGTGGTCGGCAAATATTTTCCAAATACTCCGACTCGGATTCAGGGTATTGGCCTTTATCAAATTGAAAAAGAAATCGCCAAACGACATGCCAAGGCTTTTTCAAAGAAAACGGTCGCGGCCGATCTAAATCTAGAAATGGGCGGTGAATATCGCTGGCGAAGAGACGGGGAAAAACACATGTTCAACCCACTTTCAATAGCAAAACTTCAAAAAGCGGTTCGCAATAATGAACCGAACACCTATAAAGAGTTTGCCGCTATGGTAAACGAACAATCGAAAAGCTTAATGACTATTCGGGGATTGTTCGAATTTTCGAACTACGACCCTATTCCTTTAGAGGATGTAGAACCTTGGACCGAGATTGTAAAACGTTTCAAGACCGGAGCCATGTCTTATGGATCTATTAGTAAGGAGGCACATGAAAATCTTGCCATCGCCATGAATCGAATAGGCGGTAAAAGTAACTCGGGCGAAGGGGGAGAAGATTCTGATCGCTTTTATAAAAATGCAACCGGTGATTGGCGCAACAGTGCTATTAAACAAGTAGCCTCGGGAAGGTTTGGAGTAACTTCCGATTACCTGACCAATGCAAAGGAGATTCAAATAAAAATGGCCCAAGGTGCAAAACCTGGAGAAGGCGGTCAGTTACCAGGGCCTAAAGTAAACCCCGCCATTGCAAAAACTAGGAATTCAACACCCTGGGTAGGTTTGATTTCGCCTCCACCACATCATGACATCTATTCTATCGAAGATTTATCGCAATTAATTTTCGACCTTAAATCTGCCAACCGAGAAGCTCGTATTAATGTAAAACTAGTTTCTGAAGTAGGTGTAGGCACCGTCGCCGCCGGGGTCTCTAAAGCGAAAGCCGATGTGATTCTTATATCAGGTTTTGACGGAGGTACCGGAGCATCCCCTCTTACTTCCTTAAAGCACGCCGGTCTTCCTTGGGAGTTAGGTATTGCAGAAGCACAACAAACCTTGGTCATGAACGATTTGCGTAACCGAATTGTGTTGGAATGTGATGGCCAATTAAAGACCGGGCGTGACGTAGCCATTGCTTGTTTATTAGGTGCCGAAGAATTCGGATTTGCCTCCGCGCCCTTGGTCGCATCAGGCTGCATTATGATGCGGGTGTGTCATTTAAATACCTGCCCCGTAGGGATTGCCACGCAAAACCCCGAACTACGAAAGAAGTTCGAAGGTAAGCCAGAACATGTGGTCAATTATATGTATTTCATAGCCCAAGAGTTGCGCGAGATCATGGCTCAACTTGGATTTAGGACTGTAGATGAAATGGTGGGGCAAGTGCAAAAGCTAGACCGTAATAAAGCCATCGACCACTACAAATCTGCCGGTATCGACCTTACGCCCATTTTGCACCAAGTCGACGTGCCTTCTGGCACCAAACTACACAACACACAAAAACAAGAACATGATGTACATAAGTCTATCGAGTTCGAAATTATTGAAAAAGCCAATCCTTCTCTTTTTAGAAAAGAGAAATTGACCCTGGATTTTCCCATCGGAAATACCGACCGGGCCGTAGGAGCCATTATTAGTAATGAAATTTCTAAAATATACGGGGCCCAGGGATTACCCATCAATACTTTAAGATTGAATTTCACGGGATCGGCGGGCCAGAGTTTTGGTGCCTTCGCCACTCGAGGCCTTACCCTTACCGTAAACGGAAATACAAACGATTATCTTGGAAAAGGACTTTCGGGCGCAAAATTGGTTATCAAAGTACCCGATAAAAGCACCATTGTTCCTGAAGACAATGTAATTACCGGGAATGTAACCTTATACGGTGCCACAGCGGGAAGGGCCTATATAAATGGAAAGGCAGGCGAACGGTTCTGTGTACGAAACTCGGGTGCTAAAACGGTGGTCGAAGGCATAGGGGACCACGGTTGCGAGTATATGACAGGGGGCGTTGCGGTGATTCTTGGAGAAGTAGGAAGAAATTTTGGTGCTGGGATGAGCGGTGGAATCGCCTATGCATATGACAAGAACAACACCTTTAAAACCAGGTGCAGTGCGGAAGGGCTCAACCTATTAGCTGTAGAGGAGGACGAAGATATTCAACAATTAAAAGAATTGATCGAAAGTCACTATAACCATACGATGAGCCCCTTGGCACAGCGCATTCTTGAAGACTGGGATACTTGTTTGAAAGACTTCGTAAAAGTCTTTCCAGAAGAATATCGCCAGGCACTGATTCGCTTGGAAAATGAAAAACTACAAACTACATAAATCGAGAAATGGGAAAGACAACAGGATTTTTGGAATTCGATAGAAAAGTAGAAGCGTATACACCGGTTAAGGAACGCTTAAAACACTACAAAGAATTTACGGTTCCTTTAGAGAAAAAAGAGCTAAAAGACCAAGGAGCAAGATGCATGGATTGTGGTATTCCATTCTGCCATAGCGGGTGCCCTTTAGGAAATTTAATTCCTGATTTCAACGATGCCGTGTATCGAGGTAAATGGGAGAAAGCAGCGGCCATTTTACATTCCACAAACAATTTTCCCGAGTTTACAGGACGGCTATGTCCGGCACCTTGTGAGGAAGCCTGTGTCCTGGGAATCAATGAAGACCCGGTTTCTATTGAAAATATTGAGAAGAATATTGTTGAAACCGCTTTTAATGAAGGGTGGGTGCGACCTACCCCTCCAGAAAAGAGAACGGATAAAAAAATCGCGGTGATAGGTTCAGGGCCAGCCGGCTTGGCCGCCGCCCAACAGTTAAATCGCGCAGGGCATTCGGTGACGGTTTTCGAACGAGATGAAAAACCTGGCGGATTACTCCGATACGGTATTCCAGATTTTAAGATGGAAAAACAGATAATCGACCGTCGGCTACAGATTTTGGAAGAAGAAGGCATTGTATTCAAATGCGGGGTACATGTGGGTGTTGATATCAAGGCAGAGATTCTCAAAGCCGATTTTGATGCCGTAGTACTTTGCGGTGGTGCTACTATACGCAGAAACCTACCCATCGAAGGAGCTGATTTAAAAGGAGTAGTACAGGCTATGGATTTTCTACCACAAAACAATCGCCGTGTAGCTGGGGTAAAAATATTTGAAAACGAAGTACTGGCAACTGATAAAGATGTGGTTGTTATCGGGGGTGGTGATACCGGATCCGATTGCATAGGAACCTCCTTTAGACATGGGGCCAGATCGGTATCGAACTTTGAGATCATGCCAATGGGCACTTCCGAAAGACCCGAAGGACAGCCATGGCCCTTTTGGCCGATGCGTTTGCGTACGAGCACTTCACACAAAGAGGGAGCGGAACGTTTTTTCAGTATCTCAACTAAGAAATTCATAGGAGATAAGGACGGAAATTTAACCGGATTAGTGACTGCAGAGGTCGAATGGGTACCCCAAGAAGGAAAACGCCCACTATTAAAAGAGGTGTCGGGCACCGAAAAAGAATGGAAATGCGATTTAGCCCTATTGGCGCTCGGTTTCACCGGTTCAGAAATGACCTTGGCAGACCAATTTGGTTTGGAGGCAGACTCAAGAACCAATATCAAAGCTTCTGAAAAAGATTATAAGACCAACGTACCAGGTGTATTTGTCGCCGGTGACCAACGAAGAGGGCAATCATTGATTGTTTGGGCCATTTCGGAAGGCCGGCAAGCGGCGCACCATATTGATTCGTTTCTGATGGGTTCATCTGCCTTACCTCTGAAAGGAGAAGGAGACCTGCCCAGAGTATAGTAATTCCCCAATTTGAATTAGTCAGAAAAGCCGCCCTTTTGTTCAGGGCGGCTTTTTTAGTTCTAGCAACTACCTCTTACTAAAATACAATAATAGCCACAATTGTATAAAAGCCGTCCCAGAAATAGGACGGCTTACATCTAATTCATTAAAAATACTAATGTTCTATATCAAGAAGACCATAAGACTGCTCCGGACCTGATGACCCGAATCTTTCCATTATCCGAAATTTGCAAATATGCCCCTGGCTTACCATAGGTATGAGAATGCCAAACCGCTTGCCCAGCATTGGTATATACCACAAAATTCCCATCTCCCTGCATAATAGCTCTTCCGGCATTCCAAGGTTTTGGCTTCCAGGTTTTTGAAGACCATACTGCTCCACTTTGCCCATATAAGACCAGGTTCCCATCTTCTTGATAGACCAAATTGTATCTACCATTACTAGAATATCGTCGTTGGCCTGGGCTCAAAAACTGATTGGGGGTAAGAATAGTTTTCCAGGTTTCGGTTATTGGGGGTGTACTACTTCCCGAAGATATCTCGAACCTTTCCCAAGCACCAACGGCTGTTCTATTTGCTATTAGCCTGCCGCTTGCTTCTGCGGATACATATTTACCAGTTGAAAAGGATTTTAGAAAATATTTGCCGTTCCCTACGGATTTTATATAAAACTTGCAATCGCCATTGTAACGACTTCCATTCGCTTTGATCAAGCCTCCGGAACTTTGATCCACATCTAAATACTTGCCATTGTTGGCCAAAATACTATAGGTATCATCACTAGAATTATACACCACGTTAAACTTTTCCCAGTCGCCCTCTTGGGTCCTATTTGCAGTAGCGAAGGTCGCACCGTTTTCGGAGCTTATATATTTATTGTAGGACCCTTTGAAAAGCCTGTTTCGCAAACCGGTTCCTAAACCGGGGGTAGAGCCTCCAGCGTCGTGATTTGGGTTTTTGAACCACTGTCCCAACAAATTTTCGCCCGTCGTAAGTTCTGAAAAAGCACTATAGTTAATCTGATCTACAAAAAGATTGACCTTACCTTCAACACCTGCCCTGAATTCCGTATAATTATGCGCCTTTATATAATAATCTGCCGTGAGGTCCAACTCATATCGGTAAACATTGGCCATTGAAGTAAATATGGTGAATACATTGGAACCCCAAAGCTTGGAACTGAATTTAAGTCGCGGCATTCTTGCCTTTATCCTACCGGCAACGGCATTTTCATACTCTGGTGTTAAAACATCCAAACGCAGGTTGTTATATCTAGACCATCTTCCATTTAATGGATTGGCACCGGTTTGTTCGTAAGTAAATCCGAATCCTCCATGTAAATCTACCCCGGCAGATAACTGGGCATTGACATAACTATCAACCGTAAGCTCGGGTCTTACATAGTTGGCGAATCGCACCCATACCGGACCTACCCAAAAGGTAAAATCTAAAGGGAGCTTGGTTTCTGGCAATTGAATGCTTGCCTTTCCTCCAAATCTAACATTCAAATCAGGATTACTTGGGTCCTTACGGAAATTCAAACCAAGTTTGGTCTTTAAATAATTATCCGCAGTGCCCGGAGCGTTCGTATTGTATTCAAAACCAAATACCAAATCCGCTTTAACATCTAACCTAACGACCAATCCGCTGACCTCCTTATCTAACCTAAACGTTAATGGCACGGACAAATCTGGCCGCTTGGCCACTCCACCCGAATCATCTAGGTTATAGTTGAAATTTGCCTCTTTAAAGAGTTGATCAAAACCCACTTCATTGGTAACTTCTAGGGTGACCACCCCAGCTTTTCTTTCAATTCCTAAGACCTTGACGTTGTAGCCATCCGGAGCCAAGGCGGAAGGTGCAGAATTCAGTATGTCGCCAACTTTTAAATCATTCAGTAGCGAATTGTCCGTGAAGGTGATGGATGCGTCGGATATTGAGCGTAACAGTGCATTCTCATCGCTGTTGAATACTTTCACATTGGAATGCAACTCTACTTGGCCATCGGCCTTGGGTATATTAATTTCCAACATTTTATTCTCCACTTGCTGTGTTGAAAGTGGATTATCTTCAAATTCCTTTTCGGCCTCCTTTTCACAGGAAGCAATAATGACCAATAAAATGGCCAAGAAATACTTTTTACAAAAATTTTTCATTTCGATTTCTTAATAGGTTAAAAATTGTTTGTGATTTTTCCGATACAACAAAGGCTAGCCATTATGCATTTGTAGCAATAAACTTACTATACTACCCTGGCAAGATCCCTACGCAAAACGCAGCCTTATTCCTCGCAGTGTATTTGCAGTGTTGTGCAGTGGTTGTGAAACGGGAATTTTAAATCCTACTGAAATGGGTTATAAACTAGTTTTAAGCAGCATAAATACAGTAGCATTCCAACCCGAAAAGGCTTTACATTTTCCGGCCCTATGGAACCCTACGTCCCAAAACAAAAGAAGTGCATAGATACTAGGCAAATAAACTCAATAGTCGTTCCTTATCAATTAATGATTTGAGGTTTATCTAAAAGTAGAAATAGTTTATGAACAAGCTGCCGAATTGATTTTTCGAATTCTTCCTTTAGCTTTTTCATCATTTTCTTGAGGTTCCATCCTGTAGCGGCCAA
>CALLVX010000190.1 GCA_938010765.1 uncultured Flavobacteriaceae bacterium
TAGCTGCATGGCAAAACTGTGGTGGAGTAACTGCGTAGTGCTTCTCAACTTGGTACTGTTCGAATGGTGCATCTACTATGTGACCCTGCTCACTCCTTCCACCGGAGGCTCTCCATAATGGTGAGCATATCATTTTGCAAATACACCGCGGCGGGGTAGATAGAGTCGTAGTTCGGCTTCACATAGAAGTAAAGGGAGCCCGTTACAAAATGGTTCAAGCTATCGGTGGCATAAAACTGTGCCTGCGAAGCGGCGTCCCCACTAACAGAATAAAACTGCCCATATACCCCATTCTCTTGATTTTGAAACACCTTGGTGTCAATCCCATCTGCCTTTACAACATGTTCATAGCTAAACTTTTGGGCGTCCCCCAAGAGTTTTTCCAAATTATTATCTACCTTTTTGTAATTGATGAAAATAGTACCTTTCATTCCGGGGTAATCCAAGGTGAGTGATTGCGCTTTTCGATCTTTTATTTTCGCCATTGAATTGAACTGAAACTCAAAATGTTCGGTCCCCAAACGCTCCAAGGTAGCTTCTGGATATTCCAACCGTAACTCAGCCTGCGGTTTCGGCAGCACTTCTTCCTTACAACCAAAAGCCAAGGTCATTAGCAACACAACAAAACCATGTTTAAGATTCATTTGGCAAGGTGATTTTAATTTGTTTTAAGCGTTTTTTATCAAGGCTTTCTACCACGAAAGCGTAGTCATTAAATAGTACTTTCTCTCCTTTTTTGGGAAAGCTACCGGCAATCTCCAGAACAAAACCGGCAATGGTTTCCGATTCCCCTTTTTGCGCTTCGAAGGCCTCTTCATCATCGATTTTCACGACCCTATAAAAGTCCTTTAAGGTCGTCTTCCCTTCGAACACATAATTACGATCGTCCAATTTTGAAAAAATCAGATCTTCATCATCGAATTCATCGCTGATATCGCCCACTATTTCTTCAATAATATCTTCTAAGGTAACGATTCCGGAAGTTCCCCCATATTCGTCTACCACCACCGCCAAATGATTTTTCTTATCCTGGAATTCCAGCAAAAGATCGTCTAACTTTTTGTTCTCCGGCACAAAATACGGTTCCCTGATGAGCGACATCCAATTAAAGGTCTTTCGGTCTATATACGGTAAAAGGTCTTTTACATAGAGAACCCCTAGCACATTGTCCATATTTTCCGCAAAAACCGGAATTCTAGAGTAGCCGTTCTTTGTTATTTCATTGAGTACTTCCGGGAATTTCATCTCCTCGTTCAATGCAAAAATATCGATACGGGGACGCATTACTTGTTTTGTATCCGTATTCCCGAACGATACGATCCCCTCTAAGATCTTTTGTTCCTCTTTGGTCGTATCGCCATCGGAGGTAAGTTCCAATGCCTGCGAAAGATGATCTACACTCAGGTTTGATTTTTCTTTTCCCAGCTGCCTATGTAAAAATAGGGTGCCTGAACGCATGGGAAGGCTTAAAGGGGAAAACAGCACATCGAGCACTTTTAACGGATAGGCCATCAAATGAGAAAAAGCGATACGATTCCTATTCGCATATACTTTCGGTAAGATTTCGCCGAACATCAAAATCAAAAATGTGGCTACTACGACCTCTAATAAAAAACGCAGTTCAACAAAACCGAACAAACGGTATTGGATATTCGAAAAAAGCACATCCCCAATAGTGCTAAAAAGAAGTACTACTGCAATGTTGATCGCATTATTGGCGATCAAAATGGTTGCCAATAACTTTTTTGGTCGTTTCAACAAATCTGTCACCACGGTGCCCCTGCTCGTTTTCTTTTCCCCGATCTCGTTCAGATCCGTAGAGGAAAGTCCAAAAAATGCGACCTCCGCACCAGAAATAAGGGCAGAGCATATAAGCAGCAACACCAAAAGGCACACTTTTATCACTAAGGCACTATCGAAAGGGATGAAATTTAATAGAAAGCTAAAGGGGTCAGGGTCCAACGGTTGCGCTTATTTATAGTTGATCAGAAGGGTAAATCGTCTTCCTGTTTGGGTTGCTCCGATTTTGCAGGTGCCGGTGTAGGGGATATACCTTGCGGTTTGGCTGCTACTGACTGCTGCGGAGCCCCGGCAGCCATGCTTTCTTTTTTAGTGGTCAAAAATGTAAAATCCTGTACTTGAACTTCGGTAGAATAACGGGTATTCCCATCTTCACCTTGCCATTGCCTGGTTTTTAATCGGCCTTCGACATACACTTTGTCTCCTTTGCTAAGATACTTTTCACATATCTCGGCGGCTTTGTTACGAACTACAATATTATGCCAGTCGGTATTCGTTACCCGCTCGCCTGTTTGTTTGTTCGTATAGGTTTCATTTGTGGCTATCGGAAAACGACCAATACACCCTCCTCCTTCAAAATAGTGCATTTTTACCTCATCTCCCAGATGCCCTATTAACATCACCTTGTTCAATGTTCCACTCATAGTATCCTTTGTATGTCTTCCTTACAGTTAATTCTTAAACGACCTTGAAATCAAGCAGCCGACGCTGTAAAATCCCCATGGTCGCCAAAGGGACATTTCTGACACAAAAGTACTAAATTTTAAACGTTTTTATGAAGTCGGCCACTAAAACAGGAACCGCGAAATCATCTAAGCTTTCAAGGGAGATCCCCCCCTCTAGCACTGCTTCTGTTTTTATCAGCCAAAACTTGGTATGTAGGTGCTGGTGGGATAATTTATGTACGATGGGCTGTTGGTTCTGAAGTTGTATATCTAGAATGGGTCCCGTTGCCAAGATTTCGGGTATTTGGGACGACACCTGCGCCAACTCAATCTCTTTTTCAGATTCCAACAAGGGAAATTCCCATAAATTTTGCCAAATACCTTTTCCCAACCGCTGTCGTAAGATTGTTGCTTCCGAACCTTCTTTGGTTTTTCCCAAAGGCACCAAATAGTTAAAATACCGTGTTCGAATTTTTGTCTTCTTTAATTTTACCGGCAGCGTTTTAATCTTGTTTTTCTGAAGTGCTACGCAGCTTTCGTTCAAAGGACAATGCAGACAGTACGGTTTTTGAGGTGCACATTGTATCGCGCCGAATTCCATAATACCTTGATTATAATCCCTTATTTCATGGGTATCCATGACCTCAAAGGCGAGCTTTTTAAAATAAGCGACTCCTTTAGGGCTATTGATTGCGTGATCTACACCAAAATACCGGGCAAGCACGCGATACACATTACCATCTACCACCGGTTGGGCTTCGTCAAAACAAATAGAAGCAATGGCACTTGCCGTATAATCACCTACTCCTTTTAGTTTCAGCAATTCCTTATAAGAGTCAGGAAACACACCGTTGAATTCATATGCTACTTTTTTAGCCGTGGCATGCAGGTTTCTGGCCCTCGAATAATACCCAAGTCCTTGCCATAACTTCAGCACCTTTTCCTCGGGCGCATCGGCCAAATCGGTCACTGTGGGGAAATGTTCCAAGAACTTTATATAATAGGGAGTACCCTGAGCCACTCTTGTTTGTTGCAGCATAATCTCTGAGAGCCAGATCTTATAAGGATCGCGGGTATTTCGCCATGGCAAAGCTCTCTTATTGGAGGAATACCATTGTAAGATTTTCTGGGAAAACGACATCTAACGATTCATAAACTGCTAAAGTAGTGGTTTATAGACTTAAAATTGATCGTTCAGGGCGAAAGATTCAATTTAATTTATATATTTGCAAGCCTTAAAACAAACTATATAATTTAAGATGACGAAAGCGGAAATTGTAGCAAAGATCTCGGAGAAACTGGGAATGGAAAAAGGAGAGGTGCAAGCGACTGTTGAATCCTTTATGGAAGAAGTGAAAACTTCTTTGGAAAGTGGCGATAATGTTTATTTAAGAGGTTTTGGAAGTTTTATTATCAAGACCAGAGCAGAAAAAACAGGTAGAAATATTTCAAAAAACACTACCATTAAAATTGCTGCCCATAACATTCCGGCATTCAAACCTGCAAAGGTTTTTGTTGAAGGAGTTAAGAGCAACGTGCTAGTAAAATAATCAATAACCTAAAAGTATAACTTTATGCCGAGTGGTAAAAAACGCAAAAGACATAAGGTAGCTACTCACAAGCGTAAGAAGCGCCGCAGAGCTAACCGACACAAGAAAAAGTAGTTGTTTCAACTACTTTTTCGTTTTACTACGTTCTTTGACATAGAGATTCAAAAACGAATTTCGGCAGGTTTTTAAAGCCTGTTTCCAACATTGTTTAATCTATTTATCCTTTATGGATCTAGGGCTATTTGCCCCATATCTAAATAAAAGGATAGTAAAAATAAATTCAGGTGAATAGAGAATTAATCGTAAGATCTAGTTCGGATGCCGTTGATTTTGCTTTGCTAAAAGCGGGAAAGCTCACTGAATTGCATAAAGATGAGGACAATAACAACTTTTCCGTTGGCGATATTTTTTTAGCCAAAATAAGGAAACCGGTAACCGGCTTAAACGCCGCTTTTGTTAATGTAGGGTATGAAAAGGATGCTTTTCTTCACTATCACGACCTAGGACCACAGTTGGCCTCAATGCTAAAATTCATTAAAAGTGTGAGTACCGGAAAGTTACGGGACTATGACCTCAAGAACTTTCCATTTGAAAAAGATATTGATAAACATGGCGTCATTACAGATGTAATCAAAGCCAATCAATCTCTTTTGGTTCAAATCGTAAAAGAACCAATTTCCACAAAAGGACCGAGAATTAGTTCGGAACTTTCTTTTGCAGGGCGTTACCTTGTTATGGTGCCTTTTTCAGACCGTGTTTCGGTTTCGCAAAAAATTGGCAGCAAGGAAGAAAAAGACAGACTAAAGCGATTGGTTATGAGTATTAAACCCAAAGGTTTTGGGGTTATTATACGTACTGTAGCCGAAGGCAAAAAAGTCGCGGAACTGGATAAAGATCTAGAAAATTTGCTGAGCAAATGGTCAGCAATGTGCAAGAAATTATACAAAGCGCACACACCGTCAAAAGTATTGGTAGAGGTCAACCGGGCCTCAAGCATCTTGAGAGATGTTTTCAATGATTCCTTTACAGGTATACATGTTGATAACCAAACACTTTTCGAACAAATACAGGACTATGTGCAAGAAATCGCACCGGGAAAACAGTCCATAGTAAAATTATACAACTCTTCCGTTCCCATTTTTGAAAAATACGGGATAGAAAGACAGATTAAAACTTCCTTTGGCCGTACCGCCTCCATGAGTAAAGGGGCATATTTGATTATTGAGCATACCGAAGCTTTGCACGTAATTGATGTGAATAGTGGTAACCGTTCAAATAAGGCCAACAACCAAGAAGATACTGCTTTGGAAGTGAATCTATTGGCAGCTTCTGAAATCGCACGACAACTACGACTTCGTGATATGGGAGGTATGATCGTAATCGATTTCATCGATATGGTAAAACCGCACCATCGAAAAAAGTTGTTCGAGCATCTTAGAGATGAGATGAAAGACGATCGAGCCAAACATAAAATTTTGCCTCCGAGCAAGTTTGGTCTTATTCAGATTACACGTCAACGGGTACGTCCCGAAATGAATATCAAGACGACCGAGGAGAATCCTAACAAAGGTGGTGGCGAAGTAGAAGCACCGATCGTATTGATCGATAAAATCAATTCGGATCTTGAAAAATTACTCAAAGGCCCTGCAAAGGACAATAAAGTTTCCTTGAACATTCACCCGTTCATCGCAGCATACTTGACCAAGGGATACCCTTCCATTCGCTTCAAGTGGTTTTTGGAGCATAAAAAATGGATCAAAATACAACCTAGAGATGCCTATACGTATCTCGAATTCCGTTTTAAGAATAAAGACGGAAAAACAATTTATTAGTACCAAGCGACCTTCGGCAACGGAGGTCGCTTTTTTTGTTTCTACACTTTTGAGCAATCTGCGGCGTAAACTTTTTCAAAGTCGTTCTTGCTAGAATTACAAATACCCCTAGTTTTGTACTAATGATCAAAGCTTATACCCTTGCCGAAGCCACGAAAAAAATGGAGCACTATTGCGCCTATCAGGAGCGCTGCCACAAAGAAGTAAATACGAAATTAAGACAGATGCGCATGATACCCCAGGCCATTGACCGAATAATAGGCCATCTCATTCAAGAGAACTACCTCAATGAGGAGCGCTTTGCACAAAGCTTTGCCCGTGGAAAGTTTAACATTAAAAAATGGGGTAAGAACCGCATCGTAAATGAACTGAAACAACGTGGCATCTCTATCTACAACATTAAATCGGCGCTCAAGGAAATTGATGAAGAAACCTACGTCGACACTTTTAATACATTGGCGCAAAAACGTGTCGCAACGCTCAAACAAGGTTCAGCCCAACAACAACGCAAAAAACTAGCTGATTATCTTTTTTACCGCGGGTGGGAATCACAGCTGGTCTATGACAAGGTAAAAGAACTCCTAGGTTAGGACAGCCTATTTGTCCGTTGTACGGCCCGCCGGTTCTTAGAATCGATCCATGGCTGGCCTTTTACTTTTCGCATCAAAATATCGTAATGGCGCATGATGAAGATGTTGTAAAGGCCCTTCGCAAAATTCATAGGGTTCTTCGGCCAAGACCTTAAACTCATCGAAAAACCAGGGGTATGGTATTTCATATAATGCCAATACGCTTCGGGCATATACAACATTTCCCCGTGATTTAAAGAGGTGTGATACCCTTTGGCCTTTTTAAGCGCTGGCCATTTTTCCAAATCGGGATTTGAAAAATCGATTTCTTCGTGGGTGATAATGGAATGGGGTACTTTGTACAGGTATTTTGTTTGTGATGGGGAAAACAGAATACACTCTTTTTTCCCTTCAAAATGAAAGTGAAAAATGTTTGAAAGGTCAATATCGTAATGCATAAAAGTATACGAGTCTTCCCCTCCAAAAAACAACATGGGTAGTTTCTTTTTAATTTTTAGTCCGAAATCCGGATAATCAAAATCGTTTTGAAGGGCTGGTACTTCCTTAAAAATATTCCATAGGAATATGCGATATTTTGTAGGTGCTCTTTTTAGCAAAGCAATGTACTCGCCAAGTTTCATTTCGGCATGTGGTTCGTTAAAACCATCTTCGTGCCGCACGGGCCGATCATCATATAGCGGTACATTTTTACCTCCCGCAACTTCCGCCATATAGTCAAGGCTCCATTTTGAGATTGCCGGCCAATGATCAACAGCATTTGCTACGACCAAGGGTTTTTGGGGCTTAAAATAGTCTTGAATAAACTCCTCTTTGGTAATGGTTCGTACCTTTGGGATTGCTTCTAATTTCAATGGTATGCAGCTTGTTTACATTCCAAATTTAACCAACAGAATGAAAAATTCTCTTAAAATAACATTAATCTAGATGTTACTCTACCAACTTTTTATTGTTTTTGGCTATTTCATTCCTTTCAATCTTGTGCTCCGGTCTCGTCCATTTTGGTTTTTCCCCCAAGGGAACAAGTTCAGAATCTACGGCCTCGGTAGTTGTTGGTTGGGCCACTTTCACAAAAGGTTTTTGCGGATTTAACCCCAGCAGTTTGAACATGGCCATATCCTCATTTACATCGGGATTGGGTGTTGTCAATAGTTTATCACCGGCGAATATCGAATTTGCTCCGGCAAAGAAGCACATGGCCTGACCTTCTCGACTCATTTCTGTTCTTCCGGCGGATAGTCGAACTTGTGTCTCTGGCATTACAATTCTTGTAGTGGCCACCATACGAATCATATCCCAGATAGAAACTGGTTCCATTTCGGCCATTGGCGTACCTTCTACCGCAACCAGCGCATTGATTGGCACAGATTCTGGCTGTGGGTTCAAAGATGCCAAAGCGACCAACATCCCCGCGCGGTCCTCAACCTCTTCTCCCATACCAATGATTCCACCACTACAGACCGTAACATTGCTTTTTCGAACATTGTCTATCGTCTCTAAACGATCTTCGAATGCCCTTGTTGATATCACGTCTTTGTAATAGTCCTCTGAGGTATCCAAGTTATGATTATAGGCATATAAACCCGCTTCTGCCAAACGCTTCGCCTGGTTTTCGGTAAGCATTCCCAAAGTACAGCAAACCTCCATATCCAATTTATTGATGGTACGCACCATTTCGAGTACCTGATCAAACTCAGGGCCATCCTTTACATTTCTCCATGCCGCTCCCATACAAACCCTTGAACTTCCCGAAGCCTTCGCTCGCAATGCCTGTGCCTTTACATGGGAAACCTTCATTAAATCGTTCCCCTCGATGTCGGTATGATAGCGTGCTGCCTGCGGGCAATATCCACAATCTTCAGGACAGCCACCCGTTTTGATGGAAAGTAAGGTAGATACCTGAACCGTATTTGGATCATGGTGTACCCTATGAACCGTAGCTGCTTCATAAAGTAGCTCCATCATTGGTTTATTATAAATAGCGAGTATTTCTTCCTTGCTCCAATCGTGTCTAGCTTCACTCATACCAATCCTTTAATTTGGAATCAAAAATAATCTAATTACCATTCAAATCCCAATAAAGAAATCAACGGTTGGTAAACGAATCTATAAGAGCAAGTTGCTACCCCAAAAACAGCTGAAAGAATAGTATTACTGTTAAAAAAAGACCCAGAGCAACTATGTTGCTCTGGGTCTTTCACTACTACACTAAAGAATTTTTATTCTCCTTTATTCGTCTTTTTTGTACTTTCTTTCTTTTGAACCGCATCCTGAGTGGTTTGGTCCTCAACATCTTTTCCTTTCAAATATTCGGGCAATTGCATCCCTGCCATGTTGAACATTTCTTGTAAAGGCGGTACCGATTTGTACATTCCCGAAATAAAGTTGGCGGTAGAATTCTTCCCTTCCCCATCTTTCGAACCAGAATCCCAAACGGTGACCTTATCAATTTTAATATTCTTAATGGCCTCGGCCTGGGTTTTTACCAACTCCGGAAGTTTATCGGCAACCAACAATAGTACTGCATCTTTTGGATCGTTTCCTGCCGCTTTCACAATTTCATCAAGACCTTGGGCCTGTTTGGTCAATACTTCAAAAAGACCTTGCGCTTCAGCTTGGGCTTTGAACAAGATCGCATCTGCCTCTCCCTTTGCCCTTCTACGAATTCTTTCCGCTTCCGCTTCGGCATCGATCTCTACTTTTTTCTTATCAATTTCTGCAGGCACTACAATATCTGCCATCTGAGAGCTACGCACACGTTCGGCCCTTGCAATTTCGGCATCTTTCTCTGCGGCATATGACTCTTCAAGTGCCTTTGCAGCCTGTACTTTTTCAGAGGCGATCGCCGTACGTTCGGCCTCTGCTTCTCTTTGTCGACGCAAGGAATCAGAATTGGCAACATTGATCTTGGCAATGTTTTCTCCCTCAACGGCCTGGGCATTCGCAGCGGCAACCTGTGTGCGCTCATCTTGAACCGCATTTGCCTCACCAATAGAACCATCCCTCGTCTTTTCTGCAACAGATTTTCTCGCAGCGTTAATTGCATGTGCAGCCGCTTCTTTTCCAAGTGCTTCGATATAGCCAGATTCATCAACGATATCCGTAATGTTAACGTTGATCAACTTGAGGCCGACTTTTTTGAGTTCAGACTCAACACTTTGCGAGATATTGGTCAAAAACTTATCCCTATCCGAATTGATTTCTTCAATATCCATCGAAGCAACCACCAAACGTAATTGTCCGAAAATAATTTCCTGTGCTAATTCCTGAATCTCATTTTGCCCCAAACCTAATAGGCGTTCAGCAGCATTCTGCATAATACCCGGTTCAGTTGATACCCCGATCGTAAATCGGGAAGGAACGTTTACTCGAATATTTTGTTTACTCAAGGCATTGACCAGGTTCACCTCGATCGAAATCGGTGTCAAATCTAAAAACTGATACTCTTGTATTACGGGCCAAATGAATGCCGCACCTCCATGGATACATCGAGCAGAATTACCCCCGCCTACTTTCCCATAGACCACGAGAATCCTATCGGAAGGACACCTTTTATAGCGTCTAATAAAAGAGATGATGATAATGAAAAAGAATAAAATGGCAAAGCCAATTGCCAGCAGGGCGGCGTTTCCGCCCATTTCTAAGGGAACTATTGTCATATGGTTATTTATTTAAGAGTTCAACTATTAATATTCCGTTATCGGTTACTTCGTTCACACGTATTACATTGCCCATTACCAGATCGGTATCTTCGTCAGTTAAGGCATCTAATTCTCTAAGGGTTCCTTGGACGGTGATACTAACCTTGCCAATATTGCCCCTTTTAGCCCCAATGGTAAGGTATACTTCCCCTATTTGATTCAGTGCATTCTCTAAGCGCAGGGTACCACTGCTCTGTAGTTTGCCCAAATAATAAAAAAGCGAGGCCATTGCCACCATCATCAGGAGGCCGCATACTACCGAGATGCCTATCGTGAGCCCTTTTGACAATCCACCATCCAAACAAGCAATACCAGACCATCCAAAAATGGTGAAAAACCCCATTAAGTTCTTAAAGGACAAAAACTGAAATTCGATTCCGGTATCCCCGTCGATATCTGCATCAACATCACCAGCATCCATGCCATCGGCATCCCCGCCAAAGATAGTAGCGGCAAGAAGCACGATAAAAATAACAGATGAGATCAAGGCAATAATCCAATAAACTTTTTCAAACGTCGCTAGAGCGGAAAACCATTCTTCCATAGATATTAGTGATTTGATTAGTAAGTGAGTTATCTCTTTTGGTCTACTTTATGGTTTTGATAGTAAAATGCTTACTGCATTGCCCCCAAAACCGACAGCATTGACCAATATTTTATTGAACTTAGATGGTTTTTCAAAAGCATTTGTGAATGGTACCTCCACAAACTTTTGATAGTGTAGCATTAAAACCGCCAATTCAACACTTAACATACCGGAGGCCCCAAAAGTGTGACCTATCTTCCATTTATTAGTAGTCAAAGCGGGTAATTTGTTACAAAATATCTTTTGAATAGCATTAAACTCTGAAATATCTCCTTTTATTGTACCGGGCGCGTGCATCACAATAACATCAACCTCTGAAGGGTCTATTTCACCCAATGCCATTTTCATAGAACGCTGAAAACATACAGCATCGGCAGAGATGGAAATATTATGTTCCAGTGACTCGGTGGCATATCCTATTCCTGCTATCAATGCCAATGAATTTTCACTGATTCCTTTTTCCAAACAGGCCATGGAAGCACCTTCTCCCAGCACCATGGTATTGCGTTTTTTTTCAAGATCAAATGCCTTACAAGGATACGCTTGCTTTTCCGCCGGTGAACCATCGGCATAAATCTTCAGCGCTTTCATCTGCGCTAAGGTAAACGGTGTTAGCGGTGCTTCGCTACCACCTACCATGAATTTATCGGCCATACCACTTTGAACCCATGCCACGCCGTTCAAAAGGGCATGTAAGGCCGTTGAGCAGGTGATCGAATGTGAAATTTCCGGACCTTTGGTCTGTAAGTCATGGGCAACCCATGATGAAATATTCCCTAGAGTGGTTGTTGGCGATGATAGGGTAGATACTTTTTCTTTCGTTAAAAATTCCCTGTGATACTTTTCAAAAAGGGAAGTAGCACCACGGGAAGATCCTATATTCACCCCAAAATTATCCGCCGGTTTCCAACCGGCATCGGCCATGGCTTTCCTAGAGGCGAACAATGCCAACAATACCGAATCATCTAGGTTTTTATATTTGCTATCGGATTTTCTCAAATCAATTAAGGCGGCCTTCCCATTATTCGTTAATTCGCCGACCCAGTCAATCGTATCCCCGATTTTCTTTTGGCTCAGTACGTGCCCCATCCCCATATAATTTTCCCAACATTCTTCCTTGGAGGTCCCCAACGGGGATATGGAAGCAATCGCGGTGATGGAAATGGGTTCTTTCAAAATTGTATCGCTGATCATATGATTTCTAAAGCTCCTTCGATAGTGTCATATATTTTCCGCAATTGTTCATCGGTAGTAATATACGGTGCAGAAATATAAATTGTATTCCCCAAAGGTCTCAGAAACACCCCGTTCTTCATAAAATAATCGAACAACTTATCTCTTAGGTTTCCGTAACGGGCCATTTCTACTGCAAGATCCAGAGCAAAGATAATTCCACACTGTCTCGTTTTGGCCACTTTGGAATGGTTTTTAATCGCGCTATCAAATCGTGTATGCGATTTTATAATTCGGTCTATGTTTTCCTTCATTTCCTTCGACTGCAGTAGCTCCAAGCCCGCCAAAGCAGCAGCACATGCCAAGGGGTTGGCACTATAGGTATGCGCATGAAACAGCCCTTTTCCGATATCATCGCTATAAAAGGCGTCAAATATTTTCTGGCAACAAGAGGTAATCGCCATAGGCAACATACCAGCGGTCAATGCTTTGGACATGCACATGACATCTGGTTTTACCGTTGGCTGATCCGAGGCGAAAAATGTCCCTGTTTTACCAAAACCTGTCATCACCTCATCGGCTACTGTAATCACGTCATTCGCTTGTAAAAGGGCTAAAATTTTCGACAATTCTGCCGAAGCGTACATTTGCATGGCCGCGGCTCCTTGCACCAAGGGTTCGTAAATAAACCCGGCTATATCCTGTTTTGCCAATCTTTTTTTCAACCACGACAGGGTTTCCCCAATATTCTCGGGAGTCGGAATCGGAATACGTTCCACATCTATAAAGAATTCCTCAAACGGCCCGTTATATACAGATAGCCCAGATACTGACATGGCACCAAAAGTATCGCCATGAAAGCCATTCTCGAACGCTAACAGAACATGTCTTTTACTGCCTTTGTTGAAGTGATATTGCAATGCCATTTTGATGCCGATCTCGGTGGCGGTGGAGCCGTTATCCGAGAAAAATATCTTTTCCTGATTTTCAGGTAATATTTTAATCAATTCCTCTGACAAACGCACGGCGGGTTCATGGGTGAAACCGCTGAACACTATCTGGTCTAACTGCTGCATTTGCCCATATACCTTTTCGATAATATGGTCATTGCAATGCCCGTATGCACTCGTATACCAGGAGGAAATCCCATCTAAATACGACTTCCCGGCCTCGTCATATAAAACCGCCCCTTTCGCTTTTACTATCCCTAACATCTTAGGGTGTAGCTTGTGTTGGGTCAAAGGATGCCAAATATGCTTTTGATCTCTTTCTGAAAGATTTTTCAAGGATGTTCTCTTTATGGAATACATGAATTAGGCTATCTTGCAAAGATGGGAAATTAAAAATTTTCAACACCTTGTCTTAGGGCAAAAGTAGTAAGCAAAACAATGCGAAATACAAAGTATTCTTTTACAACATCTCTTGGCGACCAATGATGCTAAACAGGTTGATCAAAGCACTTACCCCCAACTATTCCATTTTGGGCGATTACAGGGTTTTTTCCCTGTTGATGTTGGCGGCTACGCTAATACGTTTCCCTTTTTTCTTTCGCGATTATATTGATCGGGACGAGAGTACTTTTATTTTGATGGGGCAATCATGGGTCGATGGTTTTTTGCCTTATACCGAATTATGGGACCTTAAACCCCCCATTACCTTTTTATTCTTTGCCGGAATCATCTACGTATTTGGAAAAAGCTTTCTGGCCATTCGACTTATTGGCACCTTATTGGTTGCCACCACCGCCTTTTTCACCTTTAAAATCGGAACATCCTTAGGGACCAAAAAAGTGGGGTTTTGGGCTGCTATGGCCGCAGTTGCACTTCAAAGCCTGTTTGGGAGTATTCAAGGGGTCATGTCAGAACACCTATGCATGGCCTTTTTCATGCCGGGACTCTGGCTCCTGGTACAATCAAAAAAAATCGGCAGCTATTTACTTGCGGGGCTGTTGATCGGTTTAGCGGTAATGACCAAGTTGAACATTGCTTATACAGCTCTCTTTCTTGGCCTGTACCTGCTCTATTCCTATTTTTCAAAAAAGGAATATTTAAAAGGAGCCAAAACCGCGCTGCTATATGGAATGGGAATCCTACTAATTGTGGCGGCCACCTTTCTGCCCTATTATGGGAGGGCAAGGGGCGAAATTTGGTGGAATTCGGTGGTCTTGGCCG
Source organism: uncultured Flavobacteriaceae bacterium (assembly GCA_938010765.1). Taxonomy (GTDB): domain Bacteria; phylum Bacteroidota; class Bacteroidia; order Flavobacteriales; family Flavobacteriaceae; genus Pelagihabitans. The sequence goes on from CALLVX010000190.1 coordinate 14,066, forward strand.
CATTGGAATATGCCGGAGCAAGGCGCAGCTCTATTTTAAACCTGGCGCCAACTTTTGTGGTTTTGGGTGTCTTCTTTTTGTTTGCATGGAAAAAAAATTACCTGGATTTTCGTGATAGAAAAGTACAGTGGGTACTGGTTGCGGTCATAGGGGCATTGTTTTCGTTTGCCAAGGGCGGCAGGATCAACAGCCATTATTTGATTCAACTGCATCCATTGTTGATTATATTGGTCGCGCTATGTATCGCTGCCGTTCCGTTTTTTCAAAGATGGAAACATGTTGGCCTTTTGGCTCTCTTTTTAATCGTTGTGGTACCTGCCGAGAGTTATCTCGAGTATTATCGAATCGCAAAGCACCGAATAGAACGAGGCACCTTTTTCAACGGAGAGGGTATTTCGGTTCCTAAATACCTTCTTAAAAACCATCCCAACGAAAAGAATGTCTTGTTTTTGGGGTACCACATAGGCTATTGGGGAATTGATAGCAAGCCACCCACGATGTCGGCAACGCATCCCAGTAATATTTGCAGGAACGAACTCTTTCCGTACTATCAAAATCCTAGAAAAACAGGTATTGAAGAACTCACTTATATCATGACCGTGGTACGGCCGGCCATCGTCATTACGCGTACCAACCGCTTAAAGTTCGATAAGAAACTCAAGGCTGAAAATATATATATTGACCAGTACCTGGAAAAATATTATACCCTTGAAACGCAAGTGGAACGTGCCGATATCTACCGCCGTTTAGAGTGATAGTAGGCTAGAACGGAATTTATCGGCGTATTTTGAAACGGTCGCTTTATCAAAGGCCGCTTCCTCATCGATTCTTCCGATCATTGAAACACCTGTTTTGTGAAGGATGATATCTTCTGTTGACGGGTGTGCATTTCCACTAAACAACAAAGACACCTCGTAACCGCGCATTTTTAGCCAATTAACCGTAAGTAACGTATGGTTGATACTTCCTAAATAGTGTCTAGAAACCACTACCACCTTGTAACTGGGCATTATAATATCAAGAATGGTATCCTCGTCATTCAAAGGCACCAACAATCCGCCAGCCCCCTCTATCACCATATGATTATCGGTATGGGGTTCATGAATCTTATTGGCATCCAGTAGTACACCATCTATTTTCGCAGCCGCATGCGGACTCATGGGCGTCTGCAATTCAAAACTACTTTTGTGAATTTTTGTTTTGGTATTTGAGATCATTGCCGCAACCTTATGGCTATCGGTATTATCTAAATCGCCTGCTTGTACAGGTTTCCAGTAATCTGCTTCCAAGGCCTCTACAATGATTGCCGACGCGATCGTTTTACCAACTTCTGTGGAAATTCCGGTAACGAAAATTCGTTGCATGTTAATGGGGTTTAGTAATCATTCCACAATTTAGGCATTTGAACTTTCTAAATTCAAAAAATGGGAAAAGTTTATAAAACAGTCCCTTGCGCTCGTAGTAGGCCTCCGATTTTTGCGCTTTGCAATTTGGGCAAACTACCGGCATACCATCATCACCGATCGCATAGGAACGCACCTCCTCGTAGATTGCCATGGCCCGTTCACCATCAGCCGCATACACCTGAAGTTTCACACCTCCCAAAGCTGCACTTATGGCAGGGTCTGAATTAATGGTATTCTCGTCTGCTAGAAACACTTGAATACCTTCCGACTCCAAACGACCTTTTATTGCGACGACATCGGCCAAAAATTCAAACGTTGCTATTGTAACGAAGGTATCTTTCAAGAGCCGGATATTAAATAGGATAAATGTGAAGCTACTTCCGAAATCTCCGCATCCGTATTGTATGCATGTAGGCAAAAACGCAACCTTTCCGCTCCTTTCCTAACAGTAGGAGATAAAATTGGTTTTACACCAAACCCTTTTTCCTGGAGTTTTAGCGCCACTTGTTTCACTTGTTGGTTCCCTGGAACGATACAGCAATGGATCGCCGAATTACTGGATATAAAAAGTGCTTTTAACCCCAGGTTTGAAAGTTCCTGTTTGAATTTCTCTATTGTTTTGTGAAGGTTTTCTCTTTTCTCTTCCCCTTCATCCGAACAGATATAATCGTAGGCTGCCAAAATGGTAGCAATGGAATGTGGCGGAAGACCTGTAGTATAAATTAAACTTCTTGCAAAATTAACGAGGTACGCCTTTAATTTACTACTTCCCAAAACAGCCGCCCCGTGACAGCCAAAAGCTTTTCCGAACGTGATAATCCGAGCGAACACTTTTTCATTAAGTCCCAATTCTTGAATTAAACCCGCTCCATTCGTTCCAAAAACGCCTACGGCATGCGCCTCATCGACTACCAAATGACAGCCGTTTTCATTTGAAAAATCAACCAAGGCTTGTAAATCGGGTGTATCGCCATCCATTGAAAAAACCGATTCTGTTACAACATAAACTACTGCGTCTGCAACGGTTTTTGAACATGCACGATGAAAAGTTTTCGTGAGGCTGTCGATATTGTTATGGGAGAACTTGAAACTTTTGGCATTGCTCATTTGAATCCCATCGCGAATGCTCGCATGGATCAGCTCATCAAACAAAATGATATCGCCCCGTTGCGGCACCGAGGCAAAAAAGCCCAAATTAGCATCGTAGCCAGAATTGAATACCAAGGCGGCTTCACTGGCATGTACCTGAACCAACTTGCGCTCTAGTTCTTCATACAATCCATAATTTCCGGATAGCAACCTAGAACCTGTAGCACCGTTGCACGGTGCTGTCGAAGGGGACAAGTACCGAAAAGTAGTATCGGAAATTGCTTTTTCCCGGGCAAACCCCAAATAATCGTTAGAGGAAAAGTCAACTAGTTGCGCAATGGACGGCAGTATGCGCAAGGCATTCTCTTGATGGCGTTTCTCAAGTTTAACCGTAAGTTTTTTAGGGAAATAAGCCATAGGCCAAATGTAGCACCTTTCTTATAAAAGAAAAACCATTGCCCTTTGATAAAGTATCTACTCGACCACTGTAAATTCCGTATTTATAACGCTATCATTTGAAAAACTATGTTCAATGGCCACTTGCACGTCGTTATCGAAATAATACGTGTCGAACGTTAGAAAATCCAGGTCTAGTTGAAAATCTCCCGTTTCTACTAAAACAATCCCTACCCGAGATTCGTAGAAATCTTGGGTGTCGTTCAGCTCAACTACCATATCACTGTTAAAAAGCGAACCGGAGAAATTGGCGTCATCAAAGCGTGGTCCGAGGACCAGGGCCGGATCAATGGCAATCGATTCATATCGATTCGAAAAGTCTGAATATTTGCTTACTCCAAAAGTATACAACAATTGTTCCTCATCGGTCGATTCATAGATATCCAATAAACTCGAAAAGCCCTCTTCCTTTAAAAATCGACTAAAGCGAACCTCAAAAAACAGCGTATCCCCAACACTGTATGTCTCCCTATTTTCCAATGAAATGGCATCTTGAATCTGTAAGCGAACAGTGCGCTCAAAAGAGTCATCGTATGAATAACACCCGACCATTATAATCCCTACAAATAAACTTATTAGTACTGCCTTCATCTTTCTATTTTTCTATTAAAACCGATATCCTATTTTGATTCCTGTTCTGACCAGTGCTGCGTTTAGGACAACAAAATTTAGGTCAAAATTCGTTCGCAAACCAAACTGCGCCTCCAGGGCCAATTTGTTATCGAGTAAGAGAAAGCGATACCCATACCCCAATCCAAAGCCACCTCTGGTATACGATTCCACCCCAATATCATACACCCCATTACCGACATCATTCAGCGAACGTACAAGCCTGCCATCTTCATCAACTCGGCTAAAAGATCCAAATACTTCCAACAAATGGCTGTTGTTCTGATTGCCATTAAAGTAAATTCGGGCAAAAGGCATGATCTCGTTTTTGGTACGCAACGTGCCACCGCCGTACGAATCGTCTATCGTAAGATTTTCGAAATCCTCGCCATATACCGCGGCACCGATGCCTACGGCAAATTTATTCCCCAAGCTGCGCTCGTAGCTAAAGTCAACACTTCCAAAAATAGGAAGCAGTAAGTTGGTACTGATTTGATTTTTATAAGACTTAGAGGGTTCCTCTTGCGCCTTTAAGGCGAAGCAGGCGAGTAAAAAGCAGGCTAAAAAAAGTAAAGAACGGCGCATTAGTATGAATGGTTTGGCATTATTTTTAGTATTTCCTCCTTTTATAGAAAACCCATTGAGGAAATTTGGAATCATAACAACTAACAATGCTTGCACCCTACCTGAAATACCAAAAGAAAATCGAAATATCATTTTAGGTATCTTTGAATAAGACTATTTCTATGATCACGTACGAACGCGTTTCCAAGGTTGAAGAACTAGCACAAATCCTGGTGCTTCAAAAGAAAAATATGGCAGAAGGGCTCTCTAAAGAGGAACTTCTGAAAGAGGGTTTTATCACCGTTGACCACAGCTACGATATCTTAAAAAAAATGAACGATGCCTGTCCGCATATAATTGCAAAGGATGGGGATTTGGTCGTAGGCTATGCCTTGGTGATGTTACGATCTTTTCGCAACGACATCGCAGTTTTAAAGCCTATGTTCGCTGCGGCCGACGCCCTTTTACCGGGTAGAAATTATCTGGCCATGGGCCAGATCTGCATTGATAAGAACTATCGTAAAATGGGCCTGTTCAAGGGCATGTATCAGTATTATAGAAAGGAATTGCAAGCCGATTTCGAATGTCTTTTCACCGAAGTGGCCACGGCCAATAAACGTTCTATCGGGGCGCATAAAAGCGTTGGTTTCGCAACCTTAAAAACGCAGGTAACCGATGGTACTTCCTGGGAATTGATGAACTGGGACTGGGAACAAACTGCCTAGTCGGCACCGTCGAAAGAAGTACTTGAGACGCTTCGTTTTTTTGTTGTTCTTTCATGCGTTTTTAGGCCAGGAAATCTGCAATCTTGAATGTTTAGAATTAGTACTTTAGCAATTCAATCCGTACACTATGAAATGAGCCATAACAATTCTTGATACCAACCGAAATGATTATTGGCGAATTACATCTGACCATCAAAAAACAATAAATCTAAACAGATGAAAGCTTCCTTTTTTAAATTTGCGCTGTTGATTTCCACCGTTTGTTTCTCCCAAACAAATGCTTATGAAATATCATTTGAAAATGCCGTACATCACGAGGCAAAGGTAAAGGTACATTTCCCCCAAGTGGGGACCGATACCTTAACCGTACGGATGAGTCGTACCTCTCCTGGGCGCTACGCCCTTCATGAATTCGCTAAAAATGTGTATGATTTTAAAGCGATCGATAGCCAAGGCAATCTATTGAAAGTTATGCGTCCCGACCCTTATCAATGGGCCATTACCGGGCATGATGGGGAAGTACGTATTAGTTACACCCTATTCGCCAATCGCGGTGATGGCACCTATTCGCAAATAGATGAGACCCATGCGCATTTGAATATTCCGGCGACCTTTATGTACGCCCCCAGCTATGCAAACAGGGCAATTGTAATAGATTTTAAAGTACGTAAAGACCTTAACTGGAAAGTAGCCACACAACTACCATTGGTTTCGGGGACAACATATTCTGCTCCCGATTTGTATTATTTTATGGATTCTCCCACTGAAATCAGTAATTTTCATTTAAAAGAGTTCCAAGTCTCTTCTGCAGATAAATCGCAAACCATTCAACTTGCATTGCACCATAAAGGTTCCCAAGAAGAAACGGATGCTTATTTCGAAAAGGTCAAAAAAGTGGTTTTGGCAGAAAAGGACGTCTATGGTGAACTCCCCGATTTTGATTATGGCACTTATACCTTTCTAGCCTGTTATATTCCAAATGCCTCCGGAGATGGAATGGAGCATCGAAATTCAACTATTTTGACAAGCACCAGGAGTTTGGCAGAAGGTGGTATGGAGCGTAACATTGGAACGGTTTCTCATGAGTTTTTTCACGCGTGGAACGTAGAACGGATACGCCCAAAATCACTTGAGCCGTTTGACTTTGAAGAGGCCAATATGAGTGGAGAATTATGGTTTGCCGAAGGTTTTACCAGTTACTACACCAATCTCATTCTATGCCGTGCGGGCCTACTTTCCGACGAAGAATATGTTCAGCGACTCAGGGGTACGTTTAACTATGTTTGGAATTCCCCCGGAAGAAAGTTCTTTACCCCCATTGAAATGAGCTACCAGGCGCCTTTTGTAGACGCCGCCACATCGGTAGATCCAGTAAATCGCGGTAATACCTTTATTTCGTATTATTCATATGGTAGTATGCTGGGGTTGGCCCTTGATCTTTCGTTGCGGCAGCACAACTTAAACTTGGATGAGTACATGAAACTGGTTTGGCAAACCTATGGCAGAACAGAAAAGCCTTATACCATCAGTGATTTACACGAAACACTTGTGGGTTATGCCGGGGAAGCTTTCGGCAACAATTTCTTCAACACTTATATTTATCAAAGCGAGATGCCCGACTATACTTCCCTGCTTGATTCTGTGGGCGTGGAACTGAGTCAAAACCCGGAGCTGCCCTATTTAGGTGTGGTGGTCAATACAGAGGTGCCCCACAGAATTCAACGTACTCCCGTAATCGGAAGTCCCGCCTACAAAGCAGGTTTGGAACAAGGCGATGTCATTACGGCCATTAATGAAGTGTCCATTCCTAACGGACAGCGGTTTGAGGAATATATCAAATCGTTTAAAGTAGGAGATCGGTTAAAAATTGACTTCGAGCGGTTTGGATCGAAAAAATCAACAAGCGTACTTCTTGAAGCCAGTGCCGCGTATACCTTATCTCTGATGGAAACGAATTCGAAGAAACCCTCCGCTTCTATCATAAAAAATAGAATCGCTTGGTTGCATGGGAAATAAGCCGTGAGGCATTCTAAGCCCACCTCTTAAGGCCTACGGATGCAAGAGCCTGATAGAAACAACTGCGGGTCAACCGAGCCATTTATGGTTGTTTGGAACCGTGGCATCTAGCAAACGAACATTCAAGGAATTGGATACAGAGGTACCCATGCTAAAAACCGGTTCCAGTTCCTTGTGCTCATAAATAGTAAAGTGTTTGTTTCGTTCGTACCAAAGGTTCACTTCAAAAACGATATCCCCATTCCTCTTTAGCTGTCGAAACACCGATACATACTCGATTTTGGGAAGGTCGTGCCATCGACCAAACTTTATACGGCCCAAGCAATATTGTTCTTTATATTTTTTTTCATCCAAATCGAAAAGAACATCTTTTACAATGGAAAAGGCCAATGCGGTCGGCAGGAGGAGTAGGGCAATTTTTAGCGGGTCAAAAGCCGTTCGCAATCGTTTTGCATCAGCGGTAAACTCAAAATTCCTGACAAAAATGAATAAGGAGATGACCACCGCCGTATAGAGGGCAGCTGCAAGAATCAATTGCCATAAGGGACGATTCCCTTCCGATATGAGTATTTTACTTTTACCCAATACGCTACAACATAAAAAAAGCCCTAGCAAAAAATGCTAGAGCTCTAAATTTATATGAATTTGCTGCTTTAATCAGCTAGAACAATCACTTTGTTGTCCTTCATTTCTATTGTCCCGCTAAGGATACTCAAAACCGTTCTGCCATTGGCATCCTTTGTGAATTTTGAAGCGTATGCTTCCTCAATGTTCAAGTCGCCGTCTACCTTTACATCACCTGCTTGCAATAAAGAAACGATCGGGGCGTGATTCGTCAACATTTGAAACTCACCGTTTACTCCAGGGACAGTTACAGAAGTAACTTCTCCCGCAAATAAAGTGGCCTCTGGTGATACAATTTCTAAGTACATCTCTTTTCAGTTATGAGTTATAAGTTAGGAGTTGTTCAACTCGTAACTTTTACGCTTCTGCAAGCATTTTTTCTCCTGCCTCAATAGCTTCTTCGATGGTTCCTTTCAGGTTAAAGGCCGATTCGGGAAGGTTGTCTAATTCACCATCCATGATCATATTAAAGCCTTTGATCGTTTCCTTAATATCTACCAATACTCCTGGAATTCCCGTAAACTGTTCTGCCACGTGGAAAGGCTGTGATAAGAAACGTTGTACACGTCTTGCTCTACCAACGGCCAGCTTATCTTCTTCAGACAATTCCTCCATACCAAGAATCGCAATAATATCCTGTAACTCTTTATAACGTTGCAACAACTCTTTTACACGCTGTGCACACTCATAATGTTCTTTACCTAATATATCGGCGGTTAAAATTCGCGAGGTAGAATCCAAAGGATCCACCGCAGGATAAATACCAAGTTCCGCAATTTTTCTAGAAAGTACTGTGGTTGCATCTAAGTGAGCAAACGTTGTCGCCGGAGCTGGATCCGTTAAATCATCCGCAGGCACATATACCGCTTGTACCGATGTAATAGAACCTCTTTTCGTAGACGTAATTCGCTCTTGCATTGCACCCATTTCCGTTGCCAATGTAGGCTGGTATCCTACCGCAGATGGCATACGACCTAAAAGTGCCGATACCTCTGAACCTGCTTGTGTAAAACGGAAGATGTTATCCACGAAGAAAAGTACGTCTTTCCCCTGGCCTTCTCCTGCACCGTCACGGAAGTACTCCGCAATGGTCAATCCTGAAAGTGCCACACGTGCACGTGCTCCAGGAGGTTCGTTCATTTGTCCAAAAACAAAGGTCGCTTTTGAATCTTTCATCGCTTTTTTATCCACTTTCGAAAGGTCCCAACCACCATCTTCCATGGAATGCAAGAAATCGTCGCCGTATTTGATAATACCTGATTCTAACATCTCACGAAGTAAATCGTTTCCTTCTCGTGTACGTTCTCCAACACCTGCAAAAACCGAAAGACCACCGTGGCCTTTTGCAATATTGTTGATCAATTCCTGGATCAATACGGTTTTACCAACACCCGCACCACCGAACAATCCAATTTTACCACCCTTTGCATAGGGTTCGATCAAATCGATTACTTTGATACCTGTAAACAATACCTCGGTAGAGGTAGAAAGATCTTCAAACCTAGGAGCTTCTCTGTGAATAGGAAGACCGTCTTTTCCTGCCTTTGGCAAATCTCCAAGACCATCAATCGCATCCCCGATCACATTAAACAAACGCCCGTATACATCATCTCCAATTGGCATTTGAATTGCCGCACCTGTCGCAAGTACTTCGGTTCCCCTGCTGAGCCCATCAGTAGAGTCCATTGAAATAGTTCGTACCGTATTCTCACCAACATGCGATTGTACTTCCAACACCAGTTTGGCGCCATCGGCCTTATCTATTTCCAATGAATCGTAAATTCTTGGAAGCTCCGAACCAGATTGAAATTCAACATCGACCACTGGGCCTATAATTTGGGAAACCTTACCTGTAACTTTTGACATTACCTATGAGTTTATATATTATGTTTACATCTGCTAAAAAAAAGCATCAAATCGGCTTTGTTTTTCAGGCTGCAAAGATAGGATATTACATTTTAAATGAAAATGCTTTTCAAGGCTTTTTTAAAGAACCTTCATCGCAATTACCTACAACCCCATGATATACGAAAAAGAGCGGCTTTATTGGCCGCTCTTTCTTTATCATTTCGCTCGTTATTACGGATTTATCGTCCAAGACAAATAATAGATAGAACCTATAAGACCCGAACCTATCGCCTGAAAGTATTCATCTGCCAAAAGATTGGAGCCCCCTAACTTAAATACTGATTTAATTTTAGGCGCCGAGTAGTTAATCTGTGCATCCAAAACAGAATACGCTGGCACATCACCATCAGAAAAAGAAGCTTCCCAAAAATAACTATCGCTCCATCTATAATTTATACCAAAACCGAAGTTTTTAAACAAATCTGTCTTTCCTAAAGATAATTTAACCTTATGTTCTGGAGAGTTAAAATTGACTCTAATACCTCGAGTCCTTAGTTCTTCCGCATCTTCAAGCTTCGTATAGGTATAATTCGCACCAACATCAAAACCTGCTATCTTAGAGTCAATACCAATGGTACCACCATACGACGTTAAATCTTCCTGACTATTTGTATATACCTGATAGACTTCGAAATCGCCATTCTGCAATGCCAATAATGACAGACCACCGTCACCGGCCTCGCCGTATAAAGGAACTAAAGTCTGCGTTTGGCCAATAAATTTCTTGTATTGGTTAAAATACCCACTTGCATCAATCGCAACTTTTCCGAATTGTCCCCGATACCCCACTTCAAAGGCTGTTATTTCCTCAGGTTCAATCAAAGGTGTATTCACCGCAACCGGAGCACCTGCTTGTACAGAAATCAGGGAGTATGCATTTTCATACGCTGCTCTTCCCACAATCTGAGCTGTTGATGAACCTGCAATTGCCTGTCCAGCCTCGCTCTCAATGGTAAAAGTTCTTACATCTCTATCCAGGTTACTCGGTGCAGAACCTACTAGCACGGCTGCACCAGCGTTTAATCCGATAAATAAATCCTGTGTTGTTGGGTTTCTAAATCCTTGTTGAGCGGATACCCTAAGATTATGGTTTCTTTTTTCACCCAAAGTGGCTGAAACCCCTAGTCTTGGTGAAAGAAAGCCATCAAAAAATTCGTTTTTATCATATCTACCGGAAGCAGTTATTTTTATACGATCGTCGGCATACTTTTTTTGAATTTGCACATAACCTCCGAACTCATTATATGTAATGGGTCCGTCGAAATCGGTAAATATGGTTCCTTGGGAATTCAACTCGTATTCTCTAAACGAACCTCCTACTTGAACATCGGCCCAATCGTTAATAAGGTGAGCCAGATTGTAATTTCCGTTCACGTGTCGGAATTTTGTATTATCGATAAACTTAGCTCCTGTGCTTAGGTCCCCGTCACTTATAACTCTATTGAATGCGTTTTCAAAAGCTGCTGTTCCTGGTATAAAACGGCCCGTATCGGCAGCGGCCCTTGCAGCGGCATGTGCCTGTTCGTCGGTGGCCAATACTCCAGATCCAACACCTAGTTTAGCACCGATAAACGTTTGCGCATATTCCGTGAACCATTGTGTGTCGGATTTCCAAGCTCTGTTGGTATTGATAGCTGCAAATCTCGTATCGTACGAGTCACCGGAATTTTCTGAAACGATATAGGCTCGAATAAAAAAGTTATCGTTTTTTAATTCTAATTTATGCTGCTGCATCTTGAACCCTTGTACCGCGTAGCGATTCGCACCTTGGTAAATCGTAGTTCCACGACCGACTCTTCCATTATAAATCAATTCTAGGTCGGTTCCAAAGGGTCGATAATGCAATGACCAATCTGCTTTCACACTCTGAGCATTATAGTTGGCCAAATCTGCCTCGTCATAACCAGTTCTGCTTACTAACGCAGACCCAACTGTACCTGTTGGCAAACCAGCCGCCGCATCAAAATTAAGTGTAGTACTTACCTCATCACCATAGACGTTTAAACCGTTATATGCGGGGTTTGTTCTATCTGCTCCCGGGTTGGCTATATCATCTATTCTATTAGCATGCCAATCTTCACCTTGTAAATACGAAAAACTAACCTTCGCCGCAAGTTTATCGCTGAAAGCGTGGGCAGCACGGATACCTAGATCATAATACTCGTTGTCGCCCGCAGCTTCTTGTGAAGTCAAGCCCGTCTTAACATAGGCACTTATACCCTGAAAGTCCCATGGGCTCTTACTTCTCATAAAAAGAATACCATTAAATGCACCCGCTCCGTACAAAGCAGAAGAGGCCCCTGGTAGAATCTCTACACTTTGCACATCAAGCTCATTCATACCGACTAAGTTCCCTAAAACGAAGTTAAGGCCCGGAGCCGTGTTATCCATCCCATCGACCAATTGCAAAAATCGCGTATTTGCGAAAGTGGCAAAACCACGCGTATTCACTGATTGAAAGGTTAAACTATTCGTATTAATATCAACCCCTTTTAAATTTTGAAGGCCACCATAAAACGATTCGGCCGTCGTTGTCTGAATCTCCTTTAAACCAAAACGCTCCACAGAAACAGGGGATTCAAAGATACGTTCCGGAGTTCGAGAAGCCGAAATGACCACCTCATCCAAGAACGTCTGGGCCTCATTGATCGAAATGGTTAGGTTTTGATTGTTTTCGGTCACTTCCGCAGCCCCATCACTGTAACCGAGACTGGTAATTTTCAATTGAAAGGGGGGTACTTCAGAAGTTTCCAAGGTAAAATTACCATCGAAATCGGTAACTGTTCCAATTGCCTTTCCAGAGATAACCACATTGGCTCCCGGTACAGGCTCGTTGTTCTGATCCATCACTTTTCCAGTAACTACGGTCTGCGAAAAACCAAAAGTTCCCAATAGAAGAAGTGAAAAAAAGAGAAATTTTATCATTCTTTTGAATATTAAGTTAGTTATTAAGTTACCGGCAAGATACCGATTTTTTCAAATCGATAATCATAAAATGAGAGAAATTATGCGTGCATAGTAAATTATTCGTAAAAAGAGGAAAGCGAAAATGCGGTATTCTCAAAATAAAAAAGGAGATGTACGTAAATTTACA